>DASPMH010000883.1:0-2919 GCA_035627175.1 Terriglobales bacterium
GTAAGTCGCCGCCGGCGCCGGAGCCCGAGTCATGAGCTACGATCCGCGTGTCGTCGTATCCAACTATCTCGCCCGCTTGGCGCCGCGCGAACGGGTGCTGATCGGCGTCGCTCTCGGCAGCTTGGTGCTGGTGCTGCTCTACTCGTTCGTTTGGGAAGGTCTACAGACCGGCAGCCAGCAGATCGAAACGCGCATCGCCAAGCGCGAGAAGGAGCTGGTCCGCCTGCAGCAGCAGCACGACATCTATCTCGACCTGCGCCGCCGAGTCGAAGCGAACCAGTCGGCGATCGCCAAGCGCGATGCGGATTTCAATCTGTTCTCGCACGTGCAGACGACGGTCGCGCAAGCTGTCAGCCCCGAGCGCATCGCTTCGATGAACCCCTCGACCAAAGAGATCAATCCGCAGTTCCAAGAGGAGCGCGTCGAGATCAAGCTGACCCAGATGGGCTTGCCGCAGATCGTAACCCTGCTGCATCGTATCGAGAAGGGCGAGAGCTCACTGCGGTTCAGCCGGCTGCAGATCAAAAAGCGCCAGGCCGATCCTTACACGTTCGATGTCACCGCGACCGTTTCGCTGCTGCGCGCCATCGAGCCAGGCGGCGCCGCCTCGTGATCGGCGAGCGATAACCCTACACAGGTTTGATGACGATGCAGATGCCCCGGCTGACCCTGCCGCGGTTCGGCGCCCTCGCCGACCGTGCCGTGCTCGGATACGTGCTCTACACCCTGGTGCTCTTCCTGGTGTTTCTGGTGGTCACCTTCCCCCACTCGGTGTTGGTGCGGCGAGGGCTGAGCTTGATTCCGACCGAGCAGGGTGTGTCGGTCGACTTCGAAGACGCACGCTTCGCCTGGCACCGTGGCTTGGAGCTGACCAACGTCCGGGTCACCTCTACGGCATTGCCCGCGCCATACCTGGAGTTCAGCAAGATGTGGCTCCGCCCGGTCGTCGGCGACCTGGTCAGCGGCAATTGGCGCTCGCTAGCGATCGAGGCGGAAGCCTATGGCGGCAGCGGCACCGGCTTCATGAGCATCTCGAAAGGCGTCGTCAGCGGCATCATTCAGCTCGACGGCATGAGTTTGGGCCGCTACTCGCTGCTGCGTGCCTACCTCGACGAGGGCAATGTCGGCGGCCGTCTGAGCGCCCGCCTCGACTTCAAGGCCACCGGCGAAGACTTCACCACCGCCAATGGCAACGGCGATATCACTCTATCAGGCGCGAGCATCGAAGCTGCCAAGGTTCAGGGCATGACCATCCCGGACCTCCACTTCGACGAAACCAAGCTGAGCTTCTCGCTGCAGGGCGATCGCTTCGATCTCAAGGAACTCGTCGCCAAGGGCAAGGAGCTCAACGTCGAGGCCAACGGTCAAGTGTCGTTGCGGCAGCCCGTCGCCGACAGCATGCTGAATCTTCGCGCGGTGCTGAATGCCGGCGAGCAGGCCCCCGACTCGATCAAAGGCCTGCTGGCGCTGCTGCCGAAGCAGCCCGGCGGCCAAGAGCAAGCGATCCGCATCACCGGCCCGCTGGGCAGTCCCAAGGTCCGCTAGGGCTTCCGTCCGTCCGTGTCAGTCCGTCTCGGTCCGTGCCCGTCCGTGGCGACGTCACGGACGGACACGGACTGACACGGACCGACACGGAGGGGCACGGACGCTGACATGTAGGCCTGGCTTCTGCAGGCTGCCTCCGGCCAAAAAAAGAGGGTGGAGCGTTGCCGCTCCACCCTCTTTGCCTTGGGCCGCTTGCGCCTACTCGGCGCAGAGCGTGATCGTGCCGACCAGGTCGCCGAGCTGCTCGACGTCGCCGAAGGGCAGGGCGGTGACCAGGCACATGCCGCTGATGTCAGCGGTGTTGTTGGTGCAGGTCGCCGGTGAGCCTTCGCGGCACGCCGGGCCGACGTCGAACTCGGGGCTGTCGCCCTTGACCGTGCCGCAAGCGGTGCCGGTGGTGGTCGGGCCGGTGCCGACGACCGTCAGGTCGCCCGCCGGATCGTCCTCGGTGCAGAACATGCCGTCCGGACCATAGGCGCCGCCGGAGCCGGTGCAGCCGCCGAGCACGAGGGCGATGTTGATGCTGGCGATGACCACCGCCGAGCCGGCCGGGCCTTCACCCGACAGATCGAGCGAGAGCTCACCGTTCTCCAACACCGCGTCGAGGTTGATCGGGCTCAAACCGTTGCAGCCGATGACGCCCGAGATCGTGTTACCCGGACCGTGCAACGGCGCGCAGGGAGCGCGGCCTTCGCAGGCGCTCTCGTCGTTGGTGCAATCCTCGGCGAGAGTGGTGCCGTCCGCTTCGAAGACGACGCCGCCGCAGGTGCGGGCTGGCGCGCCGCCGACGCAGGCGCAGGCCAGGCTGAGAACCGGAATCGCCGGGAACTGGATGTCTTCGGCGCGAACCACCATCGGCACGACGCCGTCACGCTCCTGACCGATGGTCGCCATCAGCGAACCCATCAGTGGCAGCGGGATGTTGAGGAACGAGCTGTAGACGATTACGCCGCTGGTGCCGGGCTCGAGATCGTCGGCGCCGAGCTGAACGCCGGGCTCGAGGTTGAACGGAATCGTGGTCTCGTTGGTGCAGTTGGCGGCGCAGCCGTCACCACCGAACGGGCGGCAGTGGACGCATTCGCTGCCGGGGCAATCGCTGTCATCATCGCAGGCTCTGCCGGTGCTGGTGCCGCCGGTGCAGACGCCATTGCCAACGCAGTCTTCTTCGGCATCGCACTCGGTGCCGGCATTATCGCCGCCGATGCAGATACCGCCGTTGTCGCACTGCTCGGTGCCTTCGGTGACGCCGTTGCCGCAGGTCGTCGGTGGGGTAATGACTTCGCAGCCCTCGAGCGCGTTGTTGACCGCGGTGATGATTTCGTCGACGGTGATCGTCGAGTCGCCATTGGCATCGCCGGCAGCACAACCGGTCAC
>DASPMH010000884.1:0-3522 GCA_035627175.1 Terriglobales bacterium
GCTAGTCGTCAGCGGATTGATGGCGCGCAGTGCGGGGAAGCGGCTGAAGTCGCGATCTGCCGTCCACAACTCCTGCACGCCATGGGCGAGGCAAAGCGCGGCGATCCGTGCATCGTGGACCTTGGGGCCAACAATTCTCCCGGCTTCGACCAGCGGCCGTAGGGTTGCCCAGTGGTCGCCGCCGTCGCCGAGAAGCTGGAGGCCCGGCGACTCCATCCAGGCTTCCACCTGAGCGAGCGCCACGGCTAGCGGCGTTGGCGGATCGTACACCCGCGGATGGGTGGCGATGGCGAGGAACTCGTGAACACAGGGCCACGGGATCGCCCACGAGGCGCGCGCCTGCGCGAGCGAGCGTACAAGATCGCCGGCGCGATCGTGCCACTCGGAGTCGCTGCGGTGAGCGTAAAGCAGGAGGTTGGTGTCGACCGCGATCAAGCTCCGCGTCCTTCATAAGCAGCCTCGCGGATACGCTCCCACCCGGCACCGCGAAATTCCGGCTGCAGGCCGTTACCGCCGAAGCTCTCGTCGCGTAGCCGAAACGAGCCTCTCCTTCGCCGCTCGCGCAGCACGGACCGCAGGCCGGCTTCGATCAGCTCGCGCAAGGTGGTGTGCTCGCGTGCCGCCAGGGCCTTGGCCTCTCGCGCCAGCGAATCGGCAATCTCTACGGTAGTCTTCATGTGGGCGCCCATATCAGCGCCCGCGTATAGCCGCAAGCCAGCGGCTCACGGACGGTAGGGTTGGGGTCGGCGATCGACACCGGCAGCCACTCGGGGGTTCACACGATCGATGTCGGATCGCGTCCCCGCCGGCTCCGGCGGCCGGCGGGCGCGCTCATTCTACATCGACGTCTATTTCGTCTGGACCGGGCTTGAGGTCTGCCGCCGACCCCACATGGTGGCGCGTACGTGGTGCCGGCTCGCCCCCTCGGTGAGTGACTTGCGCTCGATTCGCGGCGCCGCGCATCGGACTCCGAAGCTCGAGAATCCAATTACCGAAGCCCAAATGTTCGAAACCAGTGGGCAAGTCCTGTTTCGAGCATTCGTGCTTCGTGCTTTCGTACCTTCGGGCCGTCTTTCGGGCTTTGCTCTGAACGGTCTGATTCGCTACCGTCACTCACCGATGCGACGTGCCCCCCGACAATGAAACGCATTTTTCTCATTTCTGTCGTAATAGTTATGCGCCCACTAATCCTCGCCGCGGGCGATGACATTTGGACGACGAGTGGGCCGTACGCTGGTCCGCGAGTCGTTAGTGCGATCGCCGTAGCGCCGGATGATCCTGCCAGAGTGTACGTGCGTGTCTCGGACAGCACCTACTTCAGCGCTGATCTCGGACTCAGTTGGCAGCGCTTCGATGCGCATGGTGGAGTTGACTCGGTCAGCACCAAAGACGGCACGCTCTATCGCCTCGGGTGGGTGCAACCAAGATCTCTCGTGATCCACGCCAGCAGCGACCACGGCGGCACTTGGCGTCAGATGGGCGAGCTCAATGTGAGGCAACCTCGGCATGCGCGGTTGATTGCTGACCCGAGCGATCCCGATCGTCTCTACGCCATCGTCGTCTTTTCGCCTTGGGAGTCTGCGTTGTATTTTACGACAGATGGCGGACGCACATGGAGCTTTTCGTTCTACGCGGGCCTCGATTCGATCGACCTCGCGATCGCCCCGGCGCGGGGCGTTCTATACGCATCTGGCATCAGTCTGCCGTTCAGAATTTTTTCCACCGTGTTCAAGAGCGACAACGGCGGGCGCGACTGGCGCGCGTTGATGGGGTCAGCGGGTACGGGCAGCATCGCCGCGCATCCCAGCAACCCAGATGTCGTCTACGCCGGAGGCACCGCTTTCCTGAAGAGCATCGACGGTGGCACCCACTGGATCGCAATCGGCGAGAGCTTGCAGCGCGCCGAGATCACCGAGCTTCGAGTCCGTGCAGACGATCCCGCCACGGTATTCGCCGGGGACGCGGGCGGCCGCATCTTCCGCAGCCGCGACGGCGGTGAGCGCTGGACGGATGTCGGAGCGCGAATCGCATTGGCCCCCATCGACCAGATCGTGCCGATCCCTGCCACAACAACCGTGTTGGCCGCTACCGTTTCGCATTCAGCGGGCGGGTTATTCCGCAGTGATGACGATGGCGAAAGCTGGGTAGATCTTCGCTCTGCATTCCCGTCGGAGCGGCCGTCATTTCGCCACGTCGCGGTGTCTCCGATCGATTCGCGAATCGTGTTCGCGATGACGAACGACCGAGTTCTCTTTCACAGCTCCGATGGCGGTACCAGCTGGCGAACCTGGGCTGCACTTCCGCTTCCAGATCCCGATAGACGCTCAATCGATCTGCTCGTATCGCCGTTGACTGGGGATACGGTGCTCTACGCTACCGACCACGATATCTTCCAGCTGCAACCCGTTACTCATGAGTGGCGATCGATCTTCAGCGGCGAAATTGATGCTCTGCAGTTCGGTTCCTCGTTGGGCAACTGTATGGTCGCGCGTGCTTACGTCGAGGGGGTCGAATGCTCGATTTACCGCAGTGTGGACGCGGGACTTACTTGGCGGCCTGCGCGACAGTGCGCTAGCGAGATCGCACTGAACGACATTCGGTCGTTCGGGGAGACCGTGTACGGCACCAACTATTACGGCGAGCTCTACCGCAGCCGTGACTGCGGCGACACTTGGGAACTGCGGGGGCATGTGGGATACGGTCTCGGATCTTCCGGACGTGCCCTGTACTCTCTCGTCAGCGGAGCGGTTTGGCAGTCCACGGACGACGGCCATTCTTGGCACGTGGTGTCGTCGGGGCCGTTGAGCCCTTCGCTCGACAATACCGACACCAAGATCGACGCGACCAATGAAGATCTGATTTACGCATGGAACGGTCGCGGTGTTTGGATCAGTGTCGACGGTGCTAAGACATTTCATCGTCTCGACGTGGGATTCTCGGATGACCGCCCCGTTTGTTTTGGAAGGGGTCCCATTTGCGACCTGAGCACCGATCCCAGAAACCCAGGTTTGGTCTACGCTGCTACAGGCGACGGAATTTACTCGATCCGTACCCGCCTCGGCCGGTGCGGCAACCAAATCGTCGAAGACGGCGAGCAATGTGATCGTGGCAATGATCCGGAAGCGGACACCTGCTGTGGTGGTGACTGCACGCTCCGCGCTGGCGAGGTATGCCGCGTTGCGCCAAAGGAGTGTTTCGAGGACGCGACTTGTACGGCTGAGTCGACGGAGTGTCCCTCGAATCTCATCAAGCCGGCGGGAATGGCATGCACCGACACACAGGGCAATCCCGGCTCCTGCAGCGCCGGCTATTGTTTGGCAATACGACCTCCCACTCCAGGCCCGACGCCACGGACGCCGTGCAACGGCGATTGTTCCCGTGACGGTGAAGTGACCGTAGACGAAATCATCGCATTAGTGGAAATCGCGTTATCGGGGAATGGCGACGAGAATTGCGTCCTCGGCGACGCGGACGAGAGCGGCACCATAACCGTCGACGAGATCCTACTGGCTCTGGACGCAG
>DASPMH010000885.1:0-3709 GCA_035627175.1 Terriglobales bacterium
AGTGCCAGCCCGCTTTCTTGGCAATACCGATCGCCCAATCGACTGCCTTGGTACCGGTCGGCCCGCCGCCGAGCTCCTCGCTCAGACGCAGCAGGATCTCCCAATCGGCGAGCTCGTCGGGGCCGCGCTCGACCACCGGCGGATACCAGCGCACCCGCGTCTGCAGCGAGACGCTCGGCGCGAGCGGCTCGGCGTGATCGTCGGCGAGCGCCCAGCACGGCGGCAGAATCAGATCGGCGTGGCGCGTGGTCTCGTTGATGTACAGGTCGACCGACACCATGAACTCGAGCTGCTCGACGGCCGCGGCGAGCCGATTACCATTGGGAGTCGACAGCACCGGATTGCCGGCGATGGTCACCAGCGCGCGCACCTGACCGACGCCGGGCGTCTCGATCTCCTCCGCCAGGATCGATGCCGGCAGATCGCAGCCGGTCTCCGGCAGATGGCGGACTCGGCTGTGCCAGCGGGCGTGGCCGTTCATCCCGCCCATCTCGACGAATTGCGAACCGTCGAGGCCGGGCTCGGCGAACATCGCCCCCCCGGTCTCGCCGAGGCGGCCGAGGACGATATTGATGACGTCGTTGGTCCAGGTGGCGAGCGTGCCGCCGGTGCTGTTGCAGGTGCCGATGCGGGTGTAGACCACCGGACGCGCCGCGGTGGCGAGCTCGCGCGCGATCTCTCGCACCACCGCGGCATCGATGCCGGTGGTCGCCTGGGTCGTTTCGGGATCGAAGGCCACCAGCCGCGGCGCGACCTTGTCCCAGCCGGTGGCGACGCGCTCGACCGCGGCTTGATCGATGCGGCCGTCCGCCGCCAGCACATGCAGCAGCGACAGGAGGAAGGTCGCATCCGAGCCGGGCCGGAGGAAGACGTGGCGATCGGCGAGCTTGGCGGTCTCGCTGAAGCGCGGATCGACGGTGACCAGCTTGCCGCCGCGCTCGCGGATGGCGCGCAGCTTGGCCTTGATGTCGGGCGTCACCATGACGCTGCCCTGCGACACCGCGGGGTTGGCGCCGATGCAGAGGAAGTAGTCGGTGTGGTCGATGTCGGGCACCGGCAGCACCAGGGTATTGCCATAGAGGTAGTGCGAGGCGGCGAAGCGCGGCGAGGTGTCCTGCGAGCCGGCGCTCATGCGATTGCGGGTGCCGACCGCCTTGAGGAAGGCGCCGGTCATCATGATGCCGCTGTAGTTGTGCACCAGCGGATTGCCGAAGTAGACGGCGATCGCATCGGCGCCGTGGGCGCGGCGAATGGCGCGCAGCCGCTCGCCGGCGGTGCGAAACGCTTCGTCCCAGGAGATCTCCTCGAAGCTGCCGTCGGCGCGCTTGCGCATCGGCCGGCGCAGCCGATCGGGGTCGTGATGGATTTCGGCGATGGCGATGCCCTTGGGGCAGACGTAGCCCTGTGAGTGAGGGTCGTCTTCGTCGGGTCGAACGCTGAGGACCCGATTGTCCTCGACCTCGAGCTTCAAGCCGCAACCGGCTTCGCAGAGATTGCAGCTGCGCAGCACCGTCTTCGCCATCGCCTCACCTCCTGATCGATGCCGCGCAACATTCAACCGCCGCGCCAGCTAATGCAATCACAGCCATGCGCCCCTTTCCCCGCGCCCCCTTTCCCAAAGGGCTGATGCTTTCGCCGGCGAAAGCCTCAGCGCCGCAGCCGCGGGGGAATTTCTGAGAGGCAGCCCAACTACAATGGATGGCTGCCATCGCCGGCGCATCCCCATGCGCAGCTAGGACCTCGTCGATGATCTTATGCTGGCTATCCGCTACCGGTCGCCGGCCGCGATGGCTTTCTTGGCGATGGCGATGGACAGAAAGAGGACGAAACAGCGCCATCCTTGCGCCGCCGGTGGGCGCTGGTGCTAAAGGGTGCTGGTGGAGTCTGAGGGGTCGGCCGAGCGCTTGCGCATCGACCTGGTTGCGGAGTGCATCTGGCGCGACGGCCGTCGGGTCAGTGTCCCACCGAAGGCATTTCTGGTGCTCCGGCAGTTGATGGATCGGCCGCAGCAAGTCGTGACCGTGAACGAGCTGCTCGCGGCGGTCTGGCAACAGGCCCACGTCAGCGCGAATGTGCTCAACAACGCCATCAGCCAGCTTCGCCAAGCGCTCGGCGACGGCACGGCACAGCCGCGCTTCATCGCCACCGTGCACCGTCGCGGTTTCCGCTGGATTGGCCCGGCCGCCGTTTATGTCACCTTTCAGGACGAAGATGCGTGCCTCTTCGTCGGTCGCGACGATACTCTCGCCGAGTTGCAGAGATGCTACGCCCATGCGACGGCCGGGCGTCGCCAGATCGTCTTCGTCACCGGCGAGCCGGGGATCGGCAAGAGCAGCGTCATCGAGCGGTTCCTCCGCACGATCGAGCAGGATCCCGTCAACCCCGCTCTGACGGCTTACGGCGAGTGTGTCGACGGGTACGGCAAGGGTGAGATTTATCGTCCCCTGCTCGAGGCCGCCGAAAGCCTGGTGCGCGCCGGCGGCGAGGCGATGCGCGCGGTCTTCCGCCAGCACGCGCCGATCTGGCTGCAGCAGATGCGTACCATCGTCGGCCACGCAGAGTTGGATCAGTTGCACAGCGCGGCGCAGGATTCGACGCTCGAATGGATGCAGCGCGAGCTCGAAGGCGCGATCGAAGCGGCGAGCGCCGAGCGCACGGTGGTTCTCGCGCTCGATGACTTGCACTGGAGCGATGCCGGCACCGTCAGTCTGATCGGCGCGTTGGCGGCGCGGCGCAGCCCGGCTCGGCTGATGATCCTGGCGACCTACCGTCCCTACGAGGCGGTCGCGGCACAGCACCCGATCGTCCAGCTGAAGCACGAGCTCGCCGCCAAGCGGCAATGCGTCGACCTGGCTCTCGATGGAGTTTCGAGCGCCGCGGTCGACGCCTACATCGGTCGCCGCTTCGCACCGAACCGCTTTCCGCTAGAGCTGTCGCATCGGCTGCACGCGCAAACCTCGGGCAACCCGCTATTCCTCCTCAACGCGCTCGCCGAGCTCGAGCAACGCGGCTGGCTCTACCGGCGTGAGGACACCTGGGAATGTGGCGCCGTCGCCGAGATCGGACAGCAAATTCCCGACGGCACCCGCGCCCTGATCGCCTTTCGCCTCGAGCAGCTTTCACCGGCGGTGCAAGAGTTGCTCGAAGTCGCGAGCTTGGTGGGCATGAGCTTCACCACTCAGACGATCACCGCCGCGACCGAGCGCGGCGCCAGCGAGGTCGAGAGCGATTGCCGGCGACTGGCCCGCACCCTGTTCTTGCAGGAAGAACGCGAGGTCGAATGGCCCGATGGCAGCCGCGGCTTGCAGCTAAGATTTCGGCACTCCCTCTATCGGCAAGTATTGGCGGAGCGCATTTTGCCGTCGCGCCGTCAGCTGCTGCACCGGCGCATCGCAGCGCGCCTGGTAAGCGGCTACGGCGAAGACTCCCCCGAGATCACCGCCAAGCTCAGCCATCATTACGAACATGCCGGCGACGCTTTCCGGGCGGTCGATTTCATCGAGATGCTGGTCAAGCAAACGTTCGCGAGCCGCGCGATGCACGACACCATGGTGCTCTACGAGCGCGCCATCGGGCTGTTGGAGCGTCAGCCGGCGAGCGAAAATCGCCAACGGCGGCTGCTGCAGTTGAACATCGCGCTTGGACTGTTTTCCAACACCACGGTCGGCGGCCACCATGCCACCTCAGAGCGGGCGATCGAGGAGGTGCG
>DASPMH010000886.1:0-5207 GCA_035627175.1 Terriglobales bacterium
CAATTGATCGATGCGAGCTTGCTGGTCGGCGTTGCGGCCCCGCAGCAGCGGAGCGATGCGCTGGTTGACGTTGCGCACGGCCTTGAGCACGCCTTTACCCAGATAACGTTTGGCCTGGCCGTCGCGGAGCTCGAGCGCTTCGTGTTGGCCGGTCGATGCACCCGACGGAACCAGCGCCATACCGAGCGCGCCTCCGCTCAACCGCACCTCGACCTCGACCGTCGGATTGCCGCGCGAATCCAACATCTCTCGCGCTACGATGCTTCGGATCTTCACGATCTACCTCCCGGGAGTTGAATTCGCTTTACGCCGTTGGGGTTCTCTACTATGCGTCGCGCTCGAACGAGCAGTGAGATGACGCTTCTACCGTCGCCCCCATCCAAATACAAAGGTTGGCTCGCCTTGGGCGCGGTGCTGTTGCTGTCGTTCGCCGCGCTGACTCTCTTCGGCGAAGGCGGTTTGACCGAGCTGTTGCACACCCGTCGCGAGCAACGCGCTCTCGAGGGTCGAATCCTCGAGCAGCAGGAGCGCAACCAAGCCTTGCGGCGCAAGATCGAACGCTTGCAAAGCGATGACGCCTTCATCGAGCGGCAGGCGCGGGTCAAGCTCGGACTGGTCAAGCCCGGTGAGCTCGTCTACCGAGATCCGGTAGCCGCGTCGGCCAGCGATCGTTGAGACGCAAACGGCACTGCCGCCGTCTCCCGCCGTCGACAACCTTATGCCGCGCTTGTCGGTGATCGTGCCTTGCTTGAACGAGGCGGCGGTGATTGCGAGCACCCTGCGACGCCTGCGCGACGCCGGCGATGGCGAGATCGTCGTCGTCGATGGCGGCAGTGACGATGCAACGGTAGCGGTTGCAGGTCCGCTGGCCGACATAGTCATTCAAGCGAGTCGGGGCCGTGCCGCGCAGATGAATGCCGGAGCGGCAGTGGCGCACGGCGACATCTTGCTGTTCCTCCACGCCGACACGCTGTTGCCATCGCATTTCGACGATGTCGTAGCCGAGGCTTGTGCGGATGCCGCGGTCGCCGGCGGCCGTTTCGACGTCGAGTTGGTACCAAGTAGTCCGCTGCTGTGGTTGACCGGCGAGCTGATGAACCGCCGCTCCCGCCTGAGCGGAATTGCCACCGGGGACCAGGCGATCTTCGTGCGCCGCGCCGTTTTCGAAAAGCTGGGCGGCTATGCCGCGCTGCCCTTGATGGAAGACATCGACTTCAGTCGGCGACTGAAGCGAGCCGGAAAGATTGCCTGCTTGCGCCAGCGCGTGCAGACATCCTCGCGACGCTGGCGTGAGCGCGGCATCGCCCGCACTATTCTGCTGATGTGGAGCCTGCGCCTGCTCTATTTCTGCGGTGTCTCCGCCGAGCGCTTGCGCCGCCTCTACGACGACGTCCGCTGAGCCACCGCCGGCTCCGTTTGTGGCGGAGGGCTGCCGGGCAGCATTCGCATCTCTTCGGGGAAAGCGTGCAGCTCGTCGATCAGCTGGTCGAGCTGGCGACAGGTATCACGCATGTATTCGTAGAGATGTTTGTGCATCAAGGCGAAAGTCACCGCCTCGCGCAGGGCTCGCGGCCGGCGCAACAGAGTCTCGCCGATCATCGACAGCGTCAGCCAGGCGCGCCGCGGCGAGGCGCGCAGGATGCAGTGCCAGACGAAGCGGCGCAGGATGGCGACGTCCTGGTTCGAAGTGAGCAACTCGTCGCGGATCCGGCTGCCCTTGGCGAGGATCAGCCGCATCGCTCGCCGGCGGTAATTGGCGTAGCCGTAGAGCCGTTGGAGGAGCTGCTTGTAGCCCTGGTACAGCTGCACCCGAGACATGCCGAGAGGGACGATGTTGGTGAAGACGAATTGATCGCCGACGGATTCGGCGATCAGACGACCGGTCTGGCGCAGCCGCTCGTAGAGCGGCGTCTTGGGCACGGCGTTGAGCATGCCGGTCATCGACACCGGAATCCGCGCCTCCTGGATGAAACGGAACTGCTCTTCGAAGATCGACGGATCGTCGCTGTCGAAACCGACGATCATCCCCGCCATCACCTCTATGCCCGCCGCCTGAATGCGATGCACCGACTCGAGCAAGCTCTCGCGCAGGTTTTGCGTCTTCCTGGTCTCCTGCAGACTGGCGGCGCGCGGCGATTCGATGCCGATGAATATTGTCGAGAAGTTCGCCTGCCGCATCAGCTGCAGCAATTCGTCGTCCTGGGCGACGTTGAGGCTGACCTCGGTCATCAGCTCGATCGGGTAGCCACGCTCCTCCTGCCACGCGGTGATCGCGCGCAGCAGATCCTTGGCGAGCTTCTTGTTGCCGATGAAATTGTCATCGACGACGAAGATGTTGCGAATGCCGAGACCGTGGATCGATTCGATCTCCGCCATCACCTGCGCCACCGATTTGGTTCTCGGCTCGCGGCCGTACATGACGATGATGTCGCAGAACTCGCAGTTGTAGGGGCAGCCGCGCGCAAACTGGATCGTCATGGTGCGATACTGGTCGTAGCGCAACAGATCGAAGCGCGGCAGTGGCGAGTCCTCGAGACTGGGCTTCTGCACTTGCCGGTATTCCCTTCGCCAATCGCCGGCCTGATAGTCGCGCAGGAATTGCCCCCAGGTGTACTCCGCCTCGTCGACGAAGACGACATCGAAGTGATCGCGAACCTCTTCGGGACACAGCGAGGCGTACGGGCCGCCGATCACCACCAGCTTGCCGCGGCGGCGGAGCTCGTCGGCGATCTCGAAGATGCGCTGTCTGTGGATGACGTAGCCGGTCAGGCCGATGATCTCGGCGTCGGTGTCGAAGTCGATCGGCGCGACATTCTCGTCCATCAACACCACCTCGTGCTCCGCCGGGGTCAAGCCCGCGACCGTGGGCAGCGACAGGTTGGGGAAGATGCACTTCTTATCGAGGCTCGGCAGAATTCGGTCCAGCGTCCAAAACGACTCGGGATTCTTCGGTGCGATCAGACAGATCTTCACGGTTGACCTCGCCTCCGAGCCACACCGAACACCTCCCCTGAGCGCCCGCTCGAGAAGGAGGGATGTTTTGTGACTTGAATGGTGCCTAGCAAAGGCGGGTGGGGCGGTCCATCCACCTGGCCGCCGGAGCGAAGCGCGATTCGGGTGTCTCAGCTATTGCCCAACGGCGTTGCGGCGAGTAACAGTTGCGCGCGAATTTGGCCGACCGCAGAGGGTTTTCATGGGCTCCATCACCGATCTCAAGTCTCGCCGCAACCAGCCGCTGCCGCCGCGCCGCACCAACGGCAACGGCAACGGCCGCTACGTGCAGTGCGAGCAATGCGCCGAGCGCCATCCGATCATCCGCCTCGCCAATGGCCACGAGCGCTGCTTTACCGCCTTTTCCGACGGCAGTCGCTGGTTCTGCCAAAACCGCGGCTGCCGCGCCGCCTGGCTCGCCGGCAAGTAGCGGCGACGCTCAGCGCTTAGGGGGACGATGGAAATCAACGGCGTTGCCCACACCTTCCTGACCGTCAGCGATTTCGCCGCGTGCAAGCCCTTCTATCAGAAGCTGCTGACCTTCCTCGGCATGCGCACCATCATCGATGCCGACACCATGCTGTACTGCGTCGGTGGTCGCACCGCCGTCGGTGTGCAGCAGGCTGAGGAGGCCCAGCGCGGCGAGCGCTTCGTCCAGACTCGCGTCGGCTTGCATCACCTCTGCTTCCGCGCCCGCGCCCGCGAAGACGTCGATGCCGTGCACCGTTTCCTCGTCGACGAGCTCGGCGCCGCCATCGTGCATCCGCCCGAAGAAGGGGTGTGGGCCCCCGGGTATTACTCGGTGCTCTTCGAAGATCCCGATGGCATCCGCCTCGAGGTCAACTTCGTGCCAGGCAAGGGACTGCTGACCACCGCCGAGTAAGCTGCGGCGCGGCCCCGGCTCACCACCGCTGCAGGGAAGGGCCGATGTCCGCCGCCGTCCTGATCTCGCTTTTCTGGTTTTTCTACTTCGCCGGCGTCGGCATCTACTTCCCCTACTGGAGCCTGTACCTGCGCGAGAACGCAGGGCTGACCGCCACCGAGGTCGGCATTGTGCTCGCTGCCTGGCCCCTGGTCGGGCTGATCACCCAGCCGTGGTGGGGTTACGTCGCCGATCGCACCGGGCACCGTTCCTCGGTGCTGGTGGTGCTGAGCCTCGGCGCGGCCGCCGGTTTCTACACCATGAGCACCGTCAGCGGCTTCATCCCGTGGATGGTGGTATCGAGCCTGACCGCTGCGTTTGCGACGGCGGTGGTGCCGGTGCTGTTCTCGATCAGCTTCGGCGCGCTGCGAGATTCCGGACCGCACGCTTTCGGCTACACCCGGGTGTGGGGAACGATCGGATTCCTGATCCTGGTGATCACTTTTCCGTGGTGGTTACACCGCCACCAGCGAGCCCTCCGACTGATCGCGCTTCCCGGCGGCCCTTCCGAGCCCGGCCTGGAGGTGATGTTTCCTCTGATCGCGATGTTCGCCGCCATCGCTGCCGCGGTGGCGCTGTTCCTGCCACGTCACGGCGTGGTCGCGGCGCGCGCCGGCGGGGGAGAGTGGCGCCATCTGCTGCGCCACCCACCGTTGTTGCGGCTGACGCTGTTCACCTTGCTCGGCTACCTTTGCACCCAAGGTCCGATGGTGCTGTTCCCGATGTACATTCGCGCTCTCGGCGGCAGCATCGACACCGTCGGGACGATGTGGGTGTTCATGGTGATGCTCGAGATCCCGCTGGTGCTCGCTTCCGGCGGCGCGCTGGTGCGCTTCGGCGTGCGCGCCTTGATCGGCATCGGCGCTCTCGCTGCAGGCGTGCGCTGGCTGATTTGTGCGGTCAGCGGCGACATGACCACCATCTATGCCGCGCAGCTGCTCCATGGCGTGGTCGTCGCCGGGTTGATGCTGGGGCCGCCCCTCTATCTCGACGCGATCGTTCCCGCTGAGCTCCGCTCGAGCGGCCAGACCATCGTCTCGATGATCAGCATCGGCATCGGCGCGATGCTCTCGACGGTGCTCTCCGGTTGGCTGATGGATCACTACGGCATCCACGCGCCCTATCTGATCGGCGGCACCGGCGCGGTGCTGCTCGCGCTGGCGGCGCGGTGGCTGATTCCGCCGCCGCGCCGCCTCGCTCTACCTGCTCAGATCAAGCCTTCGTAGAGCGTCGTGCTGAGATAGCGCTCGCCCGAATCGGGGAGGATGGTGACGATCGTCTTGCCTTCGAAAGC
>DASPMH010000887.1:0-3686 GCA_035627175.1 Terriglobales bacterium
GATCGACAGGCCGCGATTGCGCGTGCGGCCGACCTGGTCCGCCGCACGCGCCGCAATGTCATCTTGAGCGGAGCCGGGCTGAGCACCGAATCGGGCATCCCGGACTTCCGCAGCCCGGGCGGTGTCTGGGAGCGCTTTCGGCCGATCGAGTATCAGGATTTCCTCGACCACCATCCGGCTCGGGTCGAGCACTGGCGATACAAGCGAGAGACGATCCCGCCGATGCTGCAGGCCGAGCCGAATCGAGCCCACCAGGTGATCGCCGAGCTCGAGGCGGCGGGACGCGTTTCGGTGGTGATCACCCAGAATATCGATTCGCTGCACCAGAAGGCGGGAACGCAGCGGATTCTCGAGCTGCACGGCACCAATGCCGAAGCGGTCTGCCTCGGCTGTCGCGAGCGCACGCCGATCGAGGACGCCCTGGCGCAACTCGAAACCGGGATCGAAGTACCGCAGTGTCCGAGCTGCGATGGGATCCTCAAGCCGGCGACGATCTCGTTCGGGCAGCCCTTGCCGCAGCGGGTCCTCCACGCCGCCCTCGAGGCCGCCAGCGGCTGCGAGTGCTTTCTCGTGCTCGGCTCGTCGCTCCAGGTCCAACCTGCCGCCTCGCTCGCCGGTGTTGCCAAGCAGTACGGCGCCCAGCTGATCATCATCAATCTCACCCCGACACCCTACGATGGCATTGCAGACGTCGTGATCCACGCTAAGCTCTGCGAAACGATGGCCGAGATCGCGCGTCTCAACGGGCAAGTCACCTTGACTTGAGCACTACCGTCGAATAAGTCACGCTCGCTTGTCGCGACAGTGAAGACGTTGGATTTCTAATGCTGCGCGACGCGCACACGAGAGCATTCGAATGGCGGAACAATACCTCCCGGTCCTGATCCTCTTCGTCATCACCGCCGGTCTCGTCGGCGTCATGGTCAGCATCGGCGGGATCCTCGGGCCGCACCGGCCCAGTCCGGTCAAGCAGCAGGCTTTCGAGTGCGGCAACCCGCCTACCGGCACGGCGTGGGGCCGCTTCCCGATCAAGTTCTACATGACGGCGATTTCGTTCATCGTCTTCGACGTCGAGGTGGTGTTCTTCTATCCCTGGGCGGTCGCTTTCCGGCAGCTCGGCTGGCAAGGCTTCGCCGCGATGATGGTGTTCGCTACTCTCTTGGCGCTCGGCCTGCTCTACGAGTGGCGCAAGGGCGCTTTCGAATGGGATTGATGCCGGTGGCGGCACAATCCATCCCGAGCTGAATCGCTGACGAGGTCGGCAAGATGTGGGTCGATATCGCGATCATCGTCGCCAAGTGTCTGTTCATCATTTTTTTGGTGCTCAACTTGGCGGGCATCCTCGGCTGGGTCGAGCGCAAAGGCAGCGCGCTGATCCAGGACCGGGTCGGCGCCAATCGCGCCAGCGTCTTCGGCTTCGCCGGCGCCGGATTGGTCAACACCATGATGGCCGACCCGCTCAAGTTCCTGACCAAGGAAGACGTCATTCCCGGCGGCGTCGATCGGCTGCTGCACACTCTCGCCCCCTGCGTCGCCCTGTTCCCGGCGATCGTAGTTTTCGCGGTGATCCCGTTCGGCGATGTGCTCCACGTCGGCGAGCGAGTCGTCAATCTCCAGGTCGCGCCGCTCGACGTCGGCATCCTCTACGTCCTCGCCATCACCTCTTTGGGTGTCTACGGCATCGTCCTCGGCGGGTGGGCTTCGAACAACAAGTTCTCCTTGCTCGGCGGCATCCGCGGCTCGGCGCAGATGATCTCCTACGAGCTCGGCATGGGCCTGGCGCTGGTTGCGGTGGTGATGACCTACGGCACGCTCGACCTGCAGGCGATGGCGCGAGCGCAGGGACATCTGATCGGCGGTTGGATCCCGGCGTGGGGAATCTTCTACCAGCCGCTCGCTTTCGTCATCTTTCTGATCGCCGGCATCGCCGAGACCAAGCGCGTGCCTTTCGATTTGCCGGAAGGCGAATCGGAGTTGGTCAGCGGCTATTTCACCGAGTACTCCGGCATCAAGTACCTGATGTTCTTCATGACCGATTTCGTCGAGATCGGTGTGGTCGCGGCCCTGGCGACGACCTTCTTCTTCGGCAGCTGGCAGGTGCCGTATCTGTTCGCCGACGGCTTCCATTTTCCTTGGGGCATGACCATCGCCCTGCCGCAGATCCTGGTCGCGCTGATGCAGATCGGTGCCTTCCTGATCAAGACGTTCCTGCTCTGTTGGTTCCAGGTGTTGGTGCGCTGGAGCATGCCGCGCTACCGCTACGACCAATTGATGGACCTCGGCTGGAAGGGCTTGTTGCCGCTCGCCTTGGTGAATGCGCTGCTGACCGCCGCGGTCGTGCTGATCTGGCAGAGTTGAGATGAATTGGATTGTCTTCAGTCTGTTGGCGGCCGTGGTCGTATGCGCCGCGCTCTGTGTCGTCCTGGCGCGCAGCGCCATCCGCAGCGCCCTGGCGCTGGTGGTGACGCTGTTCCTGCTGTCGGTCTTCTATCTCTTCCTCGACGCGCCGCTGGTCGCGGCGCTGCAGGTGCTGGTCTACGCCGGCGCGATCATGGTGCTGTTCCTGTTCGTCATCATGCTGCTCAATCTGCAGGAAGACCGGCCGGCGATGGCGCGCATGGGGGTGCGGGTGCTGGCGGGAGTTTCGGCCGGGCTGTTCGCGCTGCTCGGCATCATTCTCTTGCGGCCGCTGATGGCGCCCGCCGCCGCTGAGGCCGTACCGGCCGGCTTCGGTACGGCGGAGGTGCTGGCGACCCAGCTGTTCACCAAGTCGCTGCTCGCTTTCGAAGTGACCGGAGTGCTGCTGTTGGTCTCGGTGATCGGCGCGGTGGTGCTCGCCAAGAAGACCTCTGTATGAGCGAAGTTCCGTATCAATTGTATCTGGCGCTGGGGACGGTGCTGTTCGCCATCGGCGCCTTCGGGGTGCTGGTGCGCCGCAACGTGATCGTCATGTTCATGTCGATCGAGCTGATGCTCAATGCCGTCAATCTGGTGTTCGTCGCCTTGTCGCGCCACCTGCGGCTGATGGACGGGCAGATCAGCGTGTTCTTCGTCATGACCGTCGCTGCGGCGGAGGCCGCCGTCGGCTTGGCGATCATTCTATCCGCGTTCCGCAATCGGCAGACGATCAACGCCGACGACCTCAACTGGCTGCGCTGGTAAGCCTCCTATGCACGAAACTGCCACCCACGCCGTCGCGGCGAGTGTCCTCGAAGTAGGCTACCTCTGGCTGATCCCGTTCCTGCCCGCGCTCGGCGCCGCATTTCACCTGTTCTTCGGTCGCCGCGCCGGCAAGGGTGCCGTCGGCGTCATCGCTCCGGCGCTCGTCGGCGGATCGTTCGTGGTCGCGCTCTATGCCTTCGTCCAGCTGCTCGGCGCCGGAGCCGGCGCTTCGCTGTTCCAGAACGTCTATCCTTGGATCACCGCCGGGACGCTGCATGTCGACGTCGCCTTCCGCATCGATGCGCTGTCCGGGATCATGGTGCTGGTGGTGACCGGCGTAGGCTTCCTGATCCACGTCTATTCCGTCGGCTACATGCACGAGGATCCGCGCTTCTCGCGCTATTTCGCCTATCTCAACCTGTTCACCTTCGCGATGCTGATCCTGGTGCTCGCCGACAGTCTGCCACTGCTGTTCGTCGGTTGGGAAGGTGTCGGCCTGTGCTCGTATCTGCTGATCGGGTTCT
>DASPMH010000888.1:0-3127 GCA_035627175.1 Terriglobales bacterium
ATCGGCGAAGTCGTTGACCTCGAGAATGTTTCGCGCCGGGCTCTGGATGTTCATGAAGATGATCGGCTCGGCGTCGGCGTCGGCCTTCTCGACCACCGGAGGATCGATGTCGGGCGGCAGATTGCGAGCCGCCTGGCCGACCTTGTCGCGGATATCGTTGGCAGCGGTGTCGAGATCGGCGTTGATGTCGAACTCGACACGGATCTCGCTGCGTTCGTCGTTGGAGGTCGACGACAGGACGCGAATGCCGTCGACCGCATTGATCTGTTGCTCGAGCGGCTCGGTGACTTGCGACGCGATCACTGCCGGACTCGCCCCGGGGTATTCCGTTCGGATGGTGATGATCGGCGGATCGACGGCGGGATACTCGCGTACACCGAGGGTCAGAAACGAAACGGTGCCGAACAACAGCAGCACTAGCGAGCAGACGATCGCCAGCACCGGCCGGCGAATGGCGATATCGGAAAGATTCATCCAGCTGTCCCCGCCGTGACTTCGACCGGGATCCCCTCGCGCAGGCGCAGCAGATTGGTGGTCAGCACGACATCGCCGAAGGCCAGGCCGTCGATGATTTCGACCTGATCGCGGGTGCGCAGGCCGATCTTCACCTCACGGTTGTGAGCGCGGCCGTCGCGCAGCACGAAGACGCTGTGCCCCGTCGCCGCCGGCACGATCGCTTGCGCCGGCACCATCATGCCCTCGCCGGACTGCTGCAACACCAGCTCGACGCTAGCGAAGGCGCCCGGCATCAGCGCGCCCTCGGCGTTGCCGGTTATGCCGCGTACTTGCATGCTGCGGGTGTTGGCGTCGATCGCGGTGCCGACGGCGAGCACGCGTCCCTGGTACTGCTCACCGCGGCCGGTCACGGTGAAAAAGAAGGTCTGCCCGACGGCGACGCTGCCCGCGTAGCGCTCGGGCAAGGTGAAGTCGATCTTGATCTGGCTGGTGTCCTGCAACGTCGTCAGCGGGGTTTCGGGGGTGATCCACGCACCTTCGCTGACCCGGCGCAGGCCGACACGCGCCGCAAACGGGGCGCGGATTTCGGTCCTGGCCAAGGTCACCTCTAGGGCAGCGATCTCCGCTTCGACCGACTGCAGCTCGGTGCGGGCCTGATCGTACGCTTGTTTGCTCAAGGCGCGCTTCTCGTAGCTCAGCAGGTCGCGCTGGCGTTGCACTGTCCGTTCAGCGAGTTGGCGGCGCACTTCGAGCCTGGCGAGTTCGGCGCGCAGATCGGCATCATCGAGCTTGAACAACAGATCGCCCCTGGCGACGGTGCTACCTTCGGCAACGGCGACTTTGACCAGCCGGCGCGAGAGCTCGGCGACGATCACCACCGATTCGTTGGCGGCGAGCGTGCCGGTGGTGCGGACGGAATCGCGCACTGTGGTCGGCACGACATGGTACGCTTCGGCCTGCAGCGCCCGCGCGGCGGGGCTCGCCACCGCCGGGGCCGCCGATGGCTCACGGTTGCGTGGGACATAGGCGGCGGCCAGCCCGGCGAGCACGAGCACGCCGACGACCACCAGCCATCGGCCTCGCCCGCTCGTGCCCCTGCGGAGTTGTGTCTGCCGCTCGCCTTTCACTGCAGGCTCACCCTCTGCGCCTCTTCCCAGCCGCCGCCGAGGGCAACGTAGAGAGCGACGAGATTGGCAGAGACGGCAGTGTCACTGGCGACGAATAGACTCTCGGCCGTCAACAACGAGCGTTCGGCATCGAGAACGTCGAGAAAGCCGATCAGGCCGCTGGCGTGAAGCCGGCGAGCGAGCTCGGCCGCTTCGCGGTTGGCATCGACGGCGGCGGCGAGATCGCGCCGTCGCAACTGCTCGCTGGCATAGCGAGTCATCGCGTTTTCCACTTCTTCGAGAGCGCGCAAGACTACCAACTGATAGCGCGCGCGGGCTTGCTCCTGACGCGCATTCTGCACCTCGACGTTGGCGACGATCCGGCCGGCGGCGAACACCGGCCAGACGATATCCGGACCGATCGCAGCCAGGCCACCTTTGCCGCGCACCAGATCGACCACGTCTTCGCTGCGCAGGCCGATCGAGCCGGTCAGGGTGAAGCGCGGGTAGAGGTCCGCCTTGGCCTCGCCGATGCGAGCTGTCGCGGCGGCGAGCTCGCGCTCGGCGACCAGGACGTCGGGGCGGCGCCGCAGCAGCTCCGCCGGCACGCTGATGACAACTTCGGCAGGCACCGCGGGAATGACGTCGCTGCCGTCCAAGTCTTCAAGCAAAGCGGCCGGGTGCTGGCCGAGCAGCACCCCAAGGCGAAAGCTGTTCTGGCGGATACCGGCCTCGATTGCCGGCAGCTCGGCGGCGGTGCTCGCCACTTGCGCCCGGGCACGTTCGACATCGAGATCGCTCGCCAAACCGGCACGCAGCTGCGCTTCGGTCAGGTCGCGGGTGTCTTGTTGCGCCACGAGGTTTTTGCGGACCGTCGCGGAGCGGCGCTGCAAGCCGCGCATCTCGATGTAGGCTCGAGCCACTTCACCGGCGATCGCCACAGCGACGGCCCGCTGGCGACCGATGGCCGCCTCGATGTCCGCCTCGGCGGCCTCGACCGAACGGCGCTGGCCGCCGAAAACATCGAGCTCCCACAGCGCCTCGAGACCGGCGAGATAGAGGCTCGGCTGGTGTCCTTTGATGGCGTTGCCCGAGAGCCTGGCGTCGGCCCGAGGCCAGAGATCTGCCGAGGCGACCCGCCGCAGCGCCGCCGCCTCTTCGATGCGGGCGCGGGCGATGTCCAGGTCTAGGTTAGCGGTGAAGGCGCGGCGGACCAGCTCGGCCAGCTGCGGATCGCCGAAGCGCTCCCACCACGCCACAGCGGCCCCGCCGGTCGTGCTGCCGGCGAGCGTCGTCTGCCATTCCGCCGGCATCTCCAGCTCCGGCGGACGGTAGTCGGGGCCGACGGTGCAGCCGGCACAAGCGAGAGCCGCGATCACGAGAAACGAGAGACGCACGGTCGCGAAGTGTACGGAAGCCGCCGTGCCATCGCCACGCCTCCGATGAAAAAACCTAGGGTTGGCGGGTCTCCCTCCTTTCCAGGGAGGGGGGCAAGGAGGAGGTTAAGGCGCGCTGCGACTATCTGCGTGTAAGCTCGCAACCTCCCAGAAATCCCCCGCGCCTGC
>DASPMH010000889.1:0-4544 GCA_035627175.1 Terriglobales bacterium
GTCGTTTTCACCAGCGACCACGGTTTCAACCTGGGCGAGCATGGCCTCTGGCAGAAGTCATCGCTGTGGACCGATGTGACCCGCGTCCCCCTCATCATCTACATGCCCAAGGCGCGAGCCAACGGGGGGAGAAGCACCCGAATCGTCGAATTGCTGGATCTCTATCCCACCGTGGCAGACCTGGCAGGATTGCAGATCCCGCGCGAAGTGGAAGGCCGCACGTTACGGCCCTTGCTGAGCAACTCGAAGCTGCGTTGGAATCATCCCGCGCGCTCGCAGGTCCCTGGCGGGCGAAGCGTCCGCTTCCAAAATTGGCGCTACAGCGAGTGGGGCAAGAATGGCGAAAAAGGCGTTGAGTTGTACAATGTACAGGAGGATCCTGGCGAATACCGCAATTTGGCTGCGCTACCTCAATACGCCTCCGTGATTGCCAGCCTCAAGCCCATGCTACCGTCCGAACCGCCACCGTCGACCGCGCCCAAGCTACCGCCCGAGCGAGGCGACTAGGTCGGGAAGGTTCAGGTAGCACACCCCATGAGTTGCTGTCCGCCCAGCCAGACCAAGAACGTAACGCCGCAGGCTGCTTCCTTTTTGGCGTCAGATGAGATCGCGCGCGAGTGGGTCGTCGTGCCGGAGGGCCGATATTTTGTCGGCGGTAGTGATCTTGATGCGAACCCCGCTGACGGCGAGGGACCGCCACGCACTGTCCTACTAAAGACATTTGCCATCGCCGCCACCGCGGTAACGAACGCGGAGTTCGCCCGATTCGTAGAGGCTACCGGCTACCGGACCGAAGCCGAACAGCTTGGCTGGTCCTACGTCTTTCACGATCTGGTCTCCCCTGCATCTGCCAAACGCGTTCGTCAGTGGCCTACCGAAGCCCCGTGGTGGCACGTCGTCGATGGGGCTTGCTGGCGCTGGCCTGGCGGGCGCGGAAGCCACCTGAAAGGCAAGTACGAGCACCCGGTGGTGCATGTCTCCTGGCACGATGCGCAGGCTTATTGCCGCTGGTCCGGCACCCGCTTGCCCACTGAGGCCGAGTGGGAGGTCGCGGCACGCGGAGGCCGCGTGGGCTCCCGCTATCCTTGGGGCGACGAGCTGACGCCGGGCGGCACTCACATGTGCAACATCTGGCAGGGCGAGTTCCCGAGCCGCGATACGGCGGATGATGGCTATCACGGGACATGCCCGGTGCGGAGCTTCCCACCGAACGACCTCGGCATTTACGAAGCCTCGGGCAACGCATGGGAGTGGTGCAACGACTGGTGGACGACGCAGGAGACGGAGCGTTCCGGCATCGATCCGCTAGGGCCGGACGCGGGCGCGGCAAAAGTGATGCGCGGCGGATCGTTCCTATGCCACGAAAGCTACTGTAACCGCTATCGCCTCGCGGCACGGACCTCGAACACTCCTGACAGTGCCAGCTCGAACATCGGATTCCGCGTCGTGCAAGCTTGAATGTTCGGGGGCGCGGGTTCAGCTGAGGAGCGAACTTCTTAGCGGCGCGGCCACTTAAGCGCACTTCGCGCGGTGCGTCCGAGGATCCATTCCTTTTCGGCAAGGTCCAGCTCTGGGTCGTCGCGCAGGTAGAACATCATGTCGGCCCAGGTATGGTCCGGAATGACGGTGTAGTCGCTCGCCCACATCAAGCGGTTGGCCCCGAAGGCGGTGATCGCGCGCCTTAGGAGAGGCCGCAGGGGCTCATACGGGTAGGTGGAAGCGCCGAGCCGTGTCTGCGCGTGGCTCCATTTCAGCACCACGTTGGGGTATTCGGCCAGCTTCAGGACTTCATCCAGATAAGCGGATTCGAGAGTCCTGGCCGCTTCGGCGGGAGAACGTCCTTGCGGAATCCCGGGAAAGCCCATCCCGCAATGGTCGACGACAAATGTCAGACGCGGATAACGGGCTACATAAGGCGTGAGCAACTCGACATACCCCGGGATGAAGAAACACACCGGCAGACCTAGGCTTTCGGCGATGTTCAGGACTTGGTCGCATGATCCCGCAGCGAACTCACGAGCTTCTTCCAGGGTCCAAACTGGCTGCAGCCGGAAGGCTTTTGCTCCGGGCGAGGAGTATACGGTCCGCATCACGCATTCCAGCTCCGGATCTCGCGGGTCGATGCGCAGGACATAGGCAAACCGGTCTGGATGGAGGAGACTAGCCTCCTCTGCCGTCGGCGCGGCGGCACGCCAAGCGCCATTCGCAAGGCGGCAGCCCGGTTGAATATGGGTTGGGTGCGTTGCACCGAACTCCCCCCAAAACTCGTCGATCAGCACCGAAGTGATTCCCAGTGCGTCCATCGCTGCAAGCGTAGCATCGATCCGGCCACGCCCGACATGAACTTGTGCGTCAACTATATCCACGTAACACCCTCTTCGTTGAGCGGCACTGCACTGCGATCTAGCAAATGCTTGGGACCTTCGGCGCGCTGCCGACAGCCACGGGCGACATTCGTCTCGTTAGAACTGATTGCCAAGGCCACGATTGATATTGTTTGATCGCTGATGCTGCCCTAAATTCCTGCCTCGGAGTGGCCGGAAATTTCGTCCGCTCGCAAGTCAAAGCGGATCGGAAGAATGATTAAGTTCAGTGGCAGTTATTGCTGGACGATGGTAGCGGCCTTCGCGCTCGTTCTTGGGGCCTCCTCCTGCTCGACAGGCATGAGGGTGGCGAAGTCCACCCAAATGCCGGGCGATACTACGTTGCGATGGGCAGTTCGTTTGCTGCCGGACCGGGCGTTGCGACAGCGGCAGACAATCCGCGCAATCGCTGCGGCCGGTCATCGGAGAACTATGCCCGGCAGCTGGCGCGGCTCAGGCATCTGCGTCTGACGGACGTAAGTTGCGGCGGGGCAACGACGGCTCATCTGCTCGGATCATGGAACGAGCTGCCGTCTCAGTTGGATGCTCTGAGGACGGACACGAAGCTGGTGACGATTACGATCGGCGGAAACGATGTGAACTACATCGGCGGCTTGATGGCAGGATCGTGTAGCTCCTCGGAATACGCCAGCCCTGCCTCTGCGGCGGTATGCCAAGGAATGCGCCGGCGCGCGGGAGCTGCCGATGGCGCGCGCCCGCCACCTAGCGAAGAGACATGGGAGCGGCTCGGGGCCAACCTCCGCCAGATTGCTCAAGAGGTCACCCGGCGAGCTCCGCAGGCAAGGCTCGTGTTCGTGGACTACGTTACCGTACTGCCTGACCGGGGTGCATGCCGAGCAGCCCCCCTTGCACCTGAAGCGGCCGCGTTCGCACGAAACACCGCGCGGCGACTGGCTGAGCTCACTGCAAACGCAGCGAGAAGCGTGAATGCCGACGTAATTAGAGCATCTCGCCTGTCGAAGGACCACCACGCGTGCTCGGCCGACCCGTGGGCCACCGGCTTCGTCTCGAAAGAGGGAATGTTCGAGCCCGCTCCGTATCACCCGAACCTCGCGGGAATGACGGCCATCGCCAAGAAGATCGACCGGCAACTTAGCCGCTAGGCTGCATTGATCACCCGCTGAATTGCACCCATCCGTCGATAATTGGCGCTCACAGTACGACGATGCACCACTGCGCTCCGTGAAGCGACGTACAATCCGAATGAAAATGGCTGGACGGCTTAGCCGTCTAGCCAGGTTACGCTGGGTAAGAAAAACTTCAGCAAGTTTGTGCAGCTGATGAACAACGATCTCTAGACGCTCTCGATCAGCGCGATGCCCTCCGGCGGCAGATCCAGGAAGATAGTGCCGTCCCGGCCTACTCGACGCATCTCCGGCACCGGAATTGCAGCAGCGCGGCGCAAGGCTTCGATCTGTGTAGCGGTGGGGATGCGCGGCGATCCCATGGCCCGCCAAGCCGGCAGCGGCGATCCCCGCTCCTGATCGACGTAGCGGACGCGAAGCCGTTGCCCCGGCCTAAGATCTGGCAGAACGATGATCAGTCGCTTGGCGGATCCCGTCGTCTTCCGGACTGTGGTCGAACCAGGAATGCCGTTTGCCTGCACAACCTCGGCAAGATTCCACACGACCGCCGAAAGACGTCCATCATTGCGACGTGACGCCAGCGCAGGTCCTTCTGCCGAGACACGCTCGGTCCCCAGCGCGTGCAGCAAACGATACGTGTTATAGTTCGGTCGAGGAATGCCGCGCACCATCTGTGCGTAGCCGAAGTTGCCTTCCGCCAGCACGAACGGTTGAGGTCCAAGCTCTTCGTAAGTGCCGCTGAGCACCCAATGCGACATCATCTGCACGTGCCCCAGAACTTCGGACAGCACATGAGCGATCATCACCGGGCTGTCCGACGACCACTCGTCCAGGTAGAGCGGCAGACCCGGAAAGCGGCTGCCCTCGATCTGCTGGCGGGACTGACGAATGGCCGCGGGAATCACGCCATTCACAGAAAGCTTGCGATCAACGCCGAACAGGGTCTTTTGCTCGTCACCGGCGTAGACATGGGTCGACACGAAATCGACCGGCGCGTTCTCACTGGCGCAAAAGGCAAGGAATTCGGGTATCCACTGCACGTGGGCTGTCGAGGGACCACCAACTTTCAAGCTCG
>DASPMH010000890.1:0-2036 GCA_035627175.1 Terriglobales bacterium
GGATGTCCGACTCGGTGCCGCGCAACAGTTGCACTGGAACCCTCTCCTGAACTTCCGCGATCTCGTCCCACTGCCGCCGCAAGCGGTCGACGGTCAGACCTCCGGCATAGCTCGCCCGCGGCGAGTGATCGGTGATGGTGATGTATTCCATCCCCATCGCCGCGGCAGTCTCGGCCATCTCGGCGATGCTATTTTTCCCGTCGGAGTAGACGGTGTGACAATGCACCAGACCGCGCACCTCGCCCTCGCGGATCAGCTCCGGCAGTAAACCTTTGGCGGCGGCCTCGATCTCGCCTTGGTCCTCGCGTAGCTCGGGTGGGATCGGCTGCAGCCCGAGCCGCTGGTACAGCTCCGCCTCATCGCGCCAGCGCACCTCGCCGTCACCGTCTTGCCAACACCACCGCTCCTCATCGAAACCCAGTCCGCGCCGGCGGCCGCGCTGGCGCAGCTTGCTGAAATGGCCAGGGGAACCGGTGAAGTGGTGCAGCGCGCTGATGAGGTGAGGCGTGATGGTGACGCGGACGTCGGCGCGGAGGCCGTCGGCGAGACGAATGCTGCAGTAGTTCTCACCACGCTCGGCCGTGGCGATGCGCTGCGGCAGCGCTTCGACGTAATCGAGGATTGCCCCAATTTTGCTGCGAGCGCCGGTAGCGACGACGATGTCGAGATTACCGACCGTCTCCTGACGCCGGCGCAGCGAGCCGGCGACCTCGGCGTGTTTGACGGCCGGACCGCTGCGCAAGTAGGCGAGCAGCTGTGCCGCAACCGGCTCGGCGTTGACCAGCAGGACCCGGTCGCCGCGCCCCTCGAGCGCTGCGATCGCGACAAGCAGTTGGGCTTCGCTCTTGGCGGAGAAGCCGCGCACGCGGCGCAGCGCGCCGCTTTCGCAAGCAGCTTTGAGCTCGGCGATGCTGCTGATGCCGAGCGACTGGTGCAGCTCGGCAATTTTGCTCAAACCCAAGCCGCGCACATGAACCAGCTCGGTGATGCCAGGCGGGTATTCGGCCCGCAGTCGATCGAGCACTTCGCTCCGGCCGGTCGAGTGCAGCTCGGCGATGACCCGGGCGAGACCCTTGCCGATGCCGGGGATGGTGGTCAGCTGGTGCTGCTCGACCAGCCGGTCGAGATCGCCTTGTAATTGCTCGAGACCGCGGGCGCCGTTCTCATAGGCGCGGCTGCGGAATTGCGGCTCCTGCTTGAGCCGCAGCAGCGCCGCGATTTCGCGCAGGGCGCGAGCGATCTCGAAGCGATCCATCAGGGGCAGCTTAGCGCGCCTGGCGGGGAAGTCAGCGCCGGGCTGCGGGGGCAGCCAAGGTGCGCGAATCCCCCTGCGCCTGCGGCGCAGGGGGATTTAAGAAAGCCTCACCTCACGGCAGCGGATCGAAGCGGATACACCCGGGGTTGGTGTCGGCCATCAGCGGATCCGGGTCGACCACCGGCACCCCGCCGCCCGCCGCCGACTCGACGAACGAGCGGCCGAGGGAGGGGTTGGTCGAGGCACCGAAATGGCCGGTGTCGAGCTGGACGGTGATGCCGGTGCGGCCGTCGGGCAGATTGCCGCTGACCGGGAAGTCGATCGTCGGCGGCTCGAGCGACGGCGAACCGAACGCTGGGTAGTAGAGCGGATTGGCAACGTCGAGACCCATCGCCGTACCGATGATCGAGATCGCTTCGACCGGCGAGCAGCCATCGAGCAAGCCGGAAGTCGAGACGACGTGCGCGTGGTTCACCAGTGGAGAGTAATTGGCAGCGTCGCCGATCTCGACGAACGTCTGCACCAGGTGCACCAGCGGATGGTACTGATCCATCTCGGTGGCGCCAGGTCCGATCACCAGCGTCAGCGGGATGCGCACTTCATAGCGATGGAGAATGGTCTGATACAGGCCACCACCACCGGCAGAGATGAAGCCCGCGTGGAAGTTCGGGTCGACAGCAAGCACGTGCGGCATCGTCAGCGCGCCCTGGCTGTGTCCGGCGAGCACGACGATGTCGTCGTTGGTCGGCACCGGAGCGCCGGCATTGGTTTCGGCGGCGCT
>DASPMH010000891.1:0-2013 GCA_035627175.1 Terriglobales bacterium
GCGGCTGACAATCAGGAACACGGCCTGATCGACAACTGGTTGCGCCACATCAAGGACGTCTACCATCGCTACCGTGACGAGCTCGATCGGCTCGCGCCGGATCAGCGTTGCCGCCGGCTGTGTGAAATCAATGTCGCCGAACAGGCCGCCAATGTCTGCTACACCACGATCGTCCAGAGCGCGTGGAATCGCGGCCAGCCGCTGGCGGTGTATGGCTTCATTTACAGTTTACAGGACGGCTTGCTGCGCGATCTCGGCATCCGCGTCACCAAGCTCGACGAGGTACCTACCGTCTACAGCGTCAGCTACGCAGCGGCGGCGCGATGAACGTTCTGGTTACCGGCGGCACCGGATTTATCGGCAAAGCTCTGGTTGCCGAGCTACTGCACCAGGGGCATGCCGTCACCGTCGCATCGCGCGATCTGGTGCGGGCCCGGGCGACATTGCCTCCCGCATGTCAGGCGATAGCGTGGCAACCGAATCAGGGCCCGCCACCGGCCGTGCTCGGGACGTGCGCGGCGGTGATTCACCTTGCCGGCGCGGGCGTCGGAGAGCGGCGCTGGAGCGCCGCGCGCAAGCGCGCCATTCGCGACTCGCGCGTCCAGCCGACCCGAGCGCTGGTCGAGGCAATCGCTGCCGTTCCCCGAGAGCGACGACCGCAGGTGCTGATCTCCGCCTCGGCTATCGGCATCTACGGCGATCGCGGCGACGAGATCCTCGACGAGAGCTCGGTGCCCGGCAGCGGCTTTCTCGCCGAGGTCTGTAAGGAGTGGGAGCGCGAGGCTTCCGCCGCCAGCGCACTTGGCATGCGTACCGTGATGGTCCGCATCGGCGTGGTGCTCGGCCACGACGGTGGCGCGTTAGGCAAGATGCTGCCGCTCTTTCGCTTGGGAGTGGGTGGACGCCTCGGCAACGGCGAGCAGTGGCTCAGCTGGATTCACCGCGAGGATCTGGTGCGGCTGTTTCATTTTGCCTTGGCGACTGCGGAGGTCGGCGGAATCGTCAACGGGGTCGGGCCGGCGCCGGTGACGAACCGCGAGTTGACCGTCGCGCTTGCGGCGACGCTGCACCGGCCGGCGCTGTTGCCGGCGCCGGAATTCGCCTTGCGGCTAGCTTTAGGTGAGATGGCGGCGCTGGTGCTAGACAGCCAGCGAGTATTGCCTCGTGCCGCCGAGCGGCTCGGCTTTTCGTACAAGTACGCATCGCTCGCGGCCGCCCTGAGCGAGATCACGGCCGAATCAGCGCGGAGCGCCTGAACCTCCCCTTGCCACTCCTCACAAAAGCCGGGGAGGACAAAAAAGCCGGTTGACTAAACAACAGTTGTTTCGTAAGCGAACAACCAACGTCAACCGGGCCTGCCGGCCCCGCGGAGGTCGATGATGCAACTGCGATGCTTGGTCCTGACCGTCCTCTCAGCGTTTCTCCTCACCGCTTGTGGCGGTTCGGGAAGCGGTAGCAGTAGCGCCGGAGCGCCGGCCGAGCTCAGCTGTCCCGGCGAGCCCGGATGCCGCGACGTTGACGAGAGCACCCCACCGCCTGTTGGCGACTGCGGCGGTATTGCCGGGGAAGGTTGTCCGCCGGAGCACGTCTGTGTCGACATCGCCGACCAGTGCGATCCGGCCATCGGCGCCGATTGCCCGGGGCGGTGTCAGCCGGTCGTCGAAGCCGAATGCGACGCCGACAGCGACTGCGAGCGGCAGTGCTCGGAATGTCCCGGCCGCGAGCCACTGTGCCTCGAGGCGCACTGCCGCGAAGGGCTTTGTATCGCGCCGGTGCTCGACTGTCCGCCGCCACCACCGCTTACCTGCGGCGGGTTTGCCGGCGAGGTCTGTCCCGACGGCTTCGAATGTCTCGACGATCCCGACGACGACTGCCAAGCGGGCCTCGCAGCCGATTGTCCGGGTACATGTCAGCCCGAGCTGCGCCAGGAATGCCGCGACGACTCGCAGTGCCCGCAGTTGCGAGCCCCGTGCGTCGAATGCCGCGATGGTACGTCCTCGTGCCCGCGCAGCT
>DASPMH010000892.1:0-7126 GCA_035627175.1 Terriglobales bacterium
CAGGCGCGCATGTAGCTGCGCTCGGTAGAGCGCGGCAGGCGCGCATGTAGCTGCGCTCGGTAGAGCGCGGCAGGCGCGCCTGTAGCTGCGCTCAGTAGAGCGCGGCAGGCGCGCATGTAGCTGCGCTCGGTAGAGCGCGGCAGGCGCGCATGTAGCTGCGCTCGGTAGAGCGCGGCAGGCGCTGCGCGCCGTGGCGAGACTGGCAGAAATCCCCCGCGCCTGCGGCGCTGAGGCTTTCGCCGGCGAAAGCCTCAGCCCTTGCGAAAGGGGGCGAACACTCGACGGAGCTAGACTCTGGCGGAGCGGGCGGTGGCGGGGGGCTCGGCGACACGTAGCGGTGCTTCGCGGATCGCTTCGGTGGGGATCCAGACGCGGAAGGTCGAGCCTTCGCCGACTTTGCTCTCCAGTGAAATTTCGCCGCCGAGCACCTGCACCAGCCGTTGCACGATGTAGAGGCCGAGACCCAGTCCGCCGAAGCGGCGGGTGTCGGAGCCGTCCGCTTGCCGGAAGGGATCGAAGATCACCGCCTGAGCTTCGCTGGTGATCCCGACACCGGTGTCGGAGACCGCGAACTCCACTCCTCCATCGCGGCCCGAGGCACTGATGCCGACCTTGCCTTCGTCGGTGAACTTGGCGGCGTTGCTGAGCAGGTTCTTGAGGATCATCTTGAGCTTCACCTGATCGGTGTGCAGCGCCGGCAGATCTTGCGCCAGCTTCGGCTCGACCTGCAGTGTCGGCTTCTGCTTGAGCTCGGTACACTCATCGACCACCTCGCGGATCAACGTCGGCGCATCGACGCGGCCGATGTCGACCGGGATGCGCTCGTGGTCGAGCCGGTTGAGATCGAGGATCGCGTTGATCATCTCGAGCAGCTCGTGGGCACTGCGCTGCGAGCGCTGCAACGGCTCGGCCTGATCCGGCTGCAGCTCGCCGAAGGCGCCGTCGAGCAGCAGTTCGTTGTAACCGATGACGACATTCATCGGCGTGCGCAGCTCGTGCGAGATGGTGGCGACGAACTCCGACTTGATCTGGTTGGCGCGCTCGAGCTCGCTGACCAGCCGCGCGTTCTCGAGTGCCATCGAGGCGAGATGGCCGATGCCGAGAGCGATGCGCCGCTGCCATTCGGCAAAGCCACGCTGGCTCTGCCGGTAGTGCGCCATCAGCGCACCGATGATGTCGTCGCCGCGCCGCAGCGGGATGAACAAGGTCGACACGATCCCCGACTGCGCGAACACCGAAGCGACCCGGCCGCCGTCAGCACCGCCATCGGTCTCGAGCTCGACGACATCCTCTTGTTCCATCCGCTCGAGCAGTTCGCCGAAATCCGCCGGAGAGAAGCGCATCAGCTGCAGCACCTCCCAATGCTCCGCCGGGTCGCCGAGACCCGACACCGGCACGTAGGCCTCCTCTTCGGCGCGCCACAGCAGGGTGTGGCTGGCGTCGCACTCGAGCACATCGGCGGCGAGCTGGCTCAGGCGCTGCAGCATCGCCGGCTCGCTGACCACCGCGATCATGTCTTCGCCGACGCGCGCCAAGGCGCTCGACACCCGCACGTCCTCGCGCTGGGAGCGGTACAGCTCGGCGGCGTCGATCGCGATTGCCACCTGGCGAGCGATGCCCTCGAACAGCTGCACCTGCACCGTGTCGAATTGCCGACCGAGCGAGGTGTTGCCGACCGCGAGCAGGCCGAGAGTCTGACCGCGAGCCGTCAGCGGCGTCGCCACCGCCGCATTGATCTCCAATTGCGTCAGAGCATACGCCGGGATCCAGGGCTGGTTGTTCGGGTTGGTGATGACCATCGTCTTGCCGGCGAGCATGTCGCGCCGCAGCGCGTCGCCAGGACGGTACTCGAACTCGGCGGCCTTGGCGGTGATGCTTTCGTCGAAGCCGTAGAGCGCCACCGGCCGCAGCACCCCTGAGGCTTCGTCCCAGACCAACGTCGCCACCTGCTCGCAGGGTAGCAACGCCGCCAGGTTCTGCTGCACCCGCTCGCGGATCTCTCCGGGCTCGAGCCGTCCGCTGATCTCGCGGTTGATCTGCAGCAGCGCGGCGCGGCCTTCTTCGGCGCGAACCCGCTCGGTGACGTCACGGTTGATGGTGACGCGGTGGATCACCTTTCCTTGCGCGTCGCGGATCGGCGCGGCGTGCCATTCGAGGATGTACGGCGAGCCATCCTTGCGATGACAAGTGCCCTGACCGATCGCCGGCTCGTTCGACTTGAGCGCCTCGCGCAGCCGGGTGACCACATCGGTGTGGGTACCCGGACCGAACAGCGCGCGTAGCGGCTTGCCCGACGCTTCTTCGGCGCTGAAGCCGGTCATCGCCGTGAACGCCGGATTGACGTAGACGATCGACGGCCCCGGCGGCTCGATCTCGGGAGTCATGACGACGATAGCGTCGTTGGCTTGCTCGACCGCCGCCTCGACCAGACGCAGTGCCTGCTCGGTACGTCGCCTCTCGGCGTCCTCCTCCTCGGCATAGGCGCGGGTCCGGTTGAGCTCGTATGTAATGTAGATCGACACCAGCAGAGCGAAGCCTGCGGCCGCCTGCGCCGTCGGATCGGGACGCACCAGCGGCGCCACCAGCGAAGCAATCGCTGCCAGCGAAGAAGCCGCCATGCCGGCGAAGAGCACCTGCTGCAGCATGCCCCAGGGGAACAAGGTCGCCGTGACCATTGGCAACAAAGTCAGCAGCACCAGCCCGAGAGTGGTGTTGCCGGTCAGAACACTGATGGCAGTAATCGCAACGCAGACCGCCGCCAGGGTCAGCAGTGCCTCTACCCGGGTCTCCTCTTCCGGCCGCGCCAGCCGCAACAGGACGATGGTGACCAGGACGGCTTGCACGGCGAGAACTTCCCAGCGCGCCGGAGCGGCGGGCGCGACAATCTCGATCAGCGGCAACAGCACCGTCGCGGCCAGGATCAGCCACAGCCCGACGCGCAGGCGCTGCTGCAGCAGCGGGCTTACGAACCGGCGTTCGTCAGCCGCGCCGGAATACGAAGGCAAAATCGCCATGGGGCCTCAATAGCATAGAGCAATGGCGGCGAGCACCGAATCGATGATACTGCAGTCGCGATGCGACCGTCTGTGCGCCTCAACCTGGCTCACCCGCACCGAGGACGCCGCAGCGCCAACATGAGGAAGAAGGTGACCAGGCCGTTGGTTTTGGGAGCGATCGGTGCGTTGCTGCTGATCGGCGCGGCTCGGTGGTTCTTGAGCGAGCGCGTCGAACAGGTCACCGACACCATCTGGGACGCCGCCTGCGCCACCGACCTGCAGCTGGTTCCCGCCGAGCGGCGCGCGCCGCTGGAGCAGCTGGTGCGACTGGCCAACGAGCTCGATCGTCTCGCCTGGAGCGAGCGCTGGTCCTCGTTGGCAAGCTCGCCATTGGGCTGGGTCGTCGCCGATCCCAACGACATACGCGGTCTCGATCGGCGCTCGCGGCAGGTGCGCGATGATCTCCGCGGCGCGCTCGAGCAGCTCAACGCCCAGCTCGATCGGGTGGTCAGCCGGCCGGGGACGGAGCGCGCGGCGACCCTGCGCTTGCTGGCGTTCGGCCGTTGGCGGCTCCAAGGCGGCTCGTACGACGACGCGGTGCGCTTCTACGACGCCCGCACCAACGAGATCGCCCGCCGGCCGACGCCGACGGCAACGCCTACCGCGACGGTCTCGCCCACGCCGACCAAGCCCTCGCGCCGCCGTCCACCGCCACGCCGCCGCGCCGCTCCGACTCGACCGCGGGTGGTCGACACAGAATAGCGGCATCGCCCCGAAATCGCACCGCAACACCCGAGGTGCTTACCCTGTCTCCGCCACCAGGGCGAACACTTTTCGGCGTAGGGTCCACCCCTCCGGTCGCGGCGGCTTGCGGAGTCTTGGGCGCGCCTTTACAAAGACGGGATGTCTTTGCAGCCCGCCGCCTCGTCGGCCGCGCCCGCGCATGTCCTCTTCGAAGACGTGCACATGGCCTTTGGCGGGCGCACGGTGCTGCGCGGCATGAGCTGCGAGTTTCCCCGTGGCCGAATTTCGATCATCCTCGGTGGCAGCGGCGCCGGGAAAACCACCATCCTGCGGCTGATCGGCGGGCTGGTTCGCCCGCAGAAGGGTCGGATTGCCGTCGCCGGCCTCGACGTCACCTCGGCCAGCGAGGCCGATCTCTACACCGTTCGCGACAAGCTCGGCATGATGTTCCAGGGCGGTGCGCTGCTCGATTCGTTGAGCATTTTCGACAACCTCGCCTTTCCGCTGCGCGAGCACTCCAAGTTGAGCGAAGCCGAAATCGCCAAGGAAGTGCGCGACAAGCTCGCTGCGGTCGGCATGAGCGGCGTCGACCACCTGCTGCCCGGGCAACTGTCCGGCGGCATGGTCAAGCGGGCTGCCCTCGCTCGCGCCATCATCAATCGCCCGGAGATCCTGCTCTGCGATGAGCCGTTCTCCGGGCTCGATCCGATTTCGGTCAAACGGATCGAAGCGCTGCTGCGCCATATCAATCGCGAGCTCGACATCACCATTTTGATCTCATCGCACCACGTCCCCTCGACGCTGCGCTTGGCGGATCAGGTGGTGCTCCTGGTACAGGGTCAAGCGATGGTCGGATCGGCACAGTCGCTGCGTACCAGCCCCGACCCGATGATCGCGGAGTTTCTCAACGAAGAGGTCGATCACTCGCGCGCCCTCGACTTGGGTTTCGAGCCCGAACGCCGCCCGATCCTCTGATCATGCTGCAGTCGATCCGCCATCTCGGCGCGACCACCACGGCCTTCGTCTACCATCTCGGCCGCATCACCTTGTTTGCTCTGGCGATCGCCAGAGCGGTGGTGACACCGCCGGCGCGCTTCCGCGTCTTCATCAACGAGATCTTCAACCTCGGAGTGCTGTCGCTGGTGATCGTCGGCGTCTGCGGCCTGGTCGTCGGCATGGTGCTTGGGCTGCAAGGCTACAACACCCTGGTACGTTTCGGGGCGGAGGAGTCGCTCGGCGCCGTGGTCGGCCTCAGCTTGATCCGCGAACTCGGCCCGGTACTGACCGCCTTGCTGACCACCGGCCGCGCCGGCTCGGCGACCGCGGCGGAGATCGGCGCGATGGTGCGCACCGAGCAGCTCGACGGCCTGCGAATGATGTCGATCGATCCGATGCATCTCGTCGTCAGCCCGAAGGTGCTGGCGATGATCGCGGTGATGCCGCTGCTGACGGCGCTGTTCATCGTCTGCGGTCTCGGCGGCGGCTACTTCGTCGGCGTCAACCTCAAGGGCGTCGATGCCGGCAGCTACTGGTCGAGCTTGCACGCGAACGTGGTGTTCTCCGACGACATCGCCGGCAGCATGCTCAAGGCGCTGATCTTCGGCATTCTCGTCGCGCTGGTATCTACCTACCGCGGCTACACCTGTGCGCCGACGGCCGCCGGTGTCAGCTCGGCGACGACCTCGACCGTGGTGGTGGCGTCGGTAGCGATCTTCATCTCGGACTACTTCATCACTGCGCTTTGGGGAGTGTGATCGAATGAACCAAGGGTCGACCCGCGACTTGATCGTCGGGCTGTTCGTGCTGGCGGGGTTGATCGCGCTCGCATTCCTTTCGCTCAGCGTCGGCGGCCTGTCGCTGCGCAACAACGGCGGCATGATGCTCTACGCCAACTTCGACCAGATCGGCGGCCTCAAGCCGCGTGCGCCGGTGATGATCTCCGGCGTCAAGGTCGGACAAGTCGAGATGATCAAGCTCGCCGACGATTTCCGCGCGCGGGTCGAGCTCGATGTCGATCCCAAGCTGCAACTCCCGGTCGACAGCTCGGCTTCTATCCTGACCGCCGGTCTGCTCGGCGATCAGTACATCCTGCTCCAGCCCGGTGGCGAAGAGGCGGTGCTCAAGGCCGGCGAAGAGATCGAGATGACCGAGTCGGCGGTGATCCTCGAGCGATTGATCGGCCAGTTCATCCACAACACCAACATCGAAAAGGCGGGACCGGAGTGATCGACAACATGCCCGGAGCCTCAGAAATCCCCCGCGCCTGCGGCGCTGCCCCCGCAAAAAAAGGGGGCCAATCAGGGATGCGCCCCCTTTCCCAAAGGGGGCAGCGCCGCAGGCGCGGATTTCTGAGGCTCCACCTGTTGCTCCTAACCACCATCGCTCTCGCCAGCCTCTCCCTCCCCGCCCGCGCCGCCGACAACCCCGACCCGCTCGAGGGTCTCAACCGTAAGTCTTTCGCGGTAAACGAAGCGGTCGACGAATGGCTGCTCGAGCCGGTCGCCCGCGGCTGGGACTACATCGCCCACGAGAAGGTTCAGGAGTGCGTCGCCAACTTCTTCTACAACATCCGTTTCCCGGTGGTGATGATCAACAATCTCCTCCAGGGAAAGCCGGTGCACGCGGCCCAGGATCTCGGTCGCTTCGCCATCAATACCGTCTCCGGTCTCGGCGGCTTCTTCGACCCTGCGAGTAAAGTCGGTTTGGTACGGCACGACGAAGACTTCGGCCAGACCCTCGGCGTCTGGGGCATCGGTCCGGGCGCGTACCTGATGATCCCGGGCATCGGACCGCTGAGCGTGCGTGACGGCGTCGGCTATCTCGTCGATTGGCCGTTGGCGATCTATCCGATCTTTCTCGGCTTCGAGTACACCTTTCCGGCGAGGGTGATCGACACCGTCAACTGGCGGGCGCAGAATCTCGAAATCATCGCCAATTCCAAAGAGGCTTCCTACGACTACTACGTCTTCGTGCGCAACGCCTACCTGCAGCGCCGCGAAGCCTTGATCAACGACACCGAAGATACCGCTGAGGATCTCTACTACTCCGATGAAGAGGAACAGAATGCGCCTGAAGACGAGTGATCTCCTGCGGCCGAGCGCAACGCTGCTGCTTGCCCTTGCGCTGCTCCTGCCGGCGCCCGCCCGTGCCGCGGACGGTACCGCTCCCCGCAAAGTCGTCGACGACACCGGCCAGGCAGTGATCAAGATCCTGCAAGACGACTCGATCCCGACCGAGCAGAAGCGCGTCAAGATCGAGGAGGTGGTCTCGCACCATTTCGACTTCGCCACCCTGTCGCGGCTGGTGCTGGCGCAGAATTGGAAGAAGCTGACTCCCGAGCAGCAACAACAGTTCACTCAGGAGTTCCGCACCCATCTCTCGGTCAC
>DASPMH010000893.1:0-4935 GCA_035627175.1 Terriglobales bacterium
TTCGTGCGCCTTGGCGTCTTCTTTCTCGAGGTAGTGGCAATCGTTGGTTGCCACCAGCGGCAGCCCGAGCTCGCGGGCGAGGTTGACCAGCTCGACGTTGGCCTTCTCCTGCTCCGCCAGATGATTGTCCTGGATCTCGACGTAGTAGCGGCCGTCGAACATGGCGCGGTACTCTTCCATCACCGCCCGGGCCTTGCTCAGGCTGCCGTTGAGAATTGCCTGATTGACTTCGCTGGCGAGACAGCCGGAGAGCGCGATCAAGCCGCCGTTGAGCTCGCGTAGCAGCTCCTTGTCGATGCGTGGCTTGTAGTAGAAGCCTTCCTTGTAGCTGAGCGTCACCAGCCGGCAGAGATTGCGGTAGCCCTCCTGGTTCATCGCCAGCAGAATCAGGTGGTGGTTGCCGCCGGCCTCGAAGTCGTCGACCCGGCCGCCGCGGTCGCGTCGATTCTTGGGCGCGACATACATCTCACAGCCGAGGATCGGCTTGACCCCCGCTTCCGTCGCTTTGCGGTAGAACTCGACCGCGCCGAACATGTTGCCGTGGTCGGTGATGGCGACCGCCGGCATCCCTCCGCTCTTGATCTTTGACACCAAGGCGTTGAGCTTGTTGGCACCGTCGAGCAGCGAGTACTGCGTATGGACATGGAGATGAACGAAGCTCATGCCCGGGCTCGCATCATTGGATCACCCCACCACTGTCGCGTTCGATTCTCTAGACCGGAAATGAACCAGGCGAGCCCGCCGGCCTCACTCCCACTCGATGGTCGCGGGCGGCTTGGAAGAGATGTCGTAAACGACCCGGTTGACGCCGCGCACCTCGTTGATCAGGCGGCTCGACAGCCGAGCCATCAGATCGTACGGCAGCCGAGCCCAATCGGCGGTCATCCCATCGACACTCTCTACGGCACGGATGGCCAGGACATCTTCGTAGGTACGGGCATCGCCCATCACGCCGACGGTCTGCACCGGCAAGAGCACCGCGAACGCCTGCCACAGCTGCTCATACAGCCCGCCGGCGCGAATCTCCGCATCGACGATGTGCTCGGCAGCCTGCAGGATGGCGACGCGCTCGGCGGTTACCTCACCGATAATACGGATCGCCAGGCCCGGGCCGGGGAACGGATGGCGGCCGATGATGCGCTCGGGAATACCGAGGACTCGGCCGAGATCGCGGACCTCGTCCTTGAACAGCTCGCGCATCGGCTCGACCAGCTCCATCTTCATCCGCTCGGGCAAGCCACCGACATTGTGGTGGCTCTTGATCGTTGCCGACGGTCCCTTGAAGGAGACCGACTCGATCACATCGGGATAGAGCGTACCCTGCGCCAGGAAGCGGACATCGCGCAGCGTTTTCGCCTCTTCCTCGAAGACTTCGATGAAGCTGTTGCCGATGATGCGGCGCTTCTTCTCCGGATCGGTGACGCCGCGCAATCGATCGAGAAAGAGCTTGCCCGCATCGACGTGCTTGATGCGGAAATGAAACGCGTCCTGCAGGTACTGCATCACGCTCTCGCTCTCGTCACGGCGCAACACACCGTTGTCGACGAAGATGCAGGTCAGCTGATCGCCGATCGCCTTGTGCACCAGCGCGGCGGTGACCGTCGAATCCACGCCACCGCTGAGAGCGCAGACGACGCCGGCGTCGCCGACGCGCGCGCGGATGCGGGCGCTCTCGCGCTCGACGAAATTCTCCATCGTCCAATCGGCGCGAGCGCAGCAGATGCGGAAGAGAAAGTTGCGCAGGATATCCTTGCCGCGGCGGCTGTGCACCACCTCGGGGTGGAACTGCACGCCGAAGAGACGGCGTTCGGGATCGGCGAAGGCCGCGACCTCACAGTTATCGCTGCGGGCGAGGACCTGCCAGCCGGCAGGCGCGACTTCGGTTTCGTCACCGTGGCTCATCCACACCGGCGTCGCCCCGGGCTCGATACCGGCGAACAGGTCGCTGGTGTCGGAGATGATCAGATCGGCCGGGCCGAACTCGCGGCGATCGCTGCGGGCGACTCGGCCGCCGAGGAAATGACTCATCACCCCCATGCCGTAACAGATGCCGAGCACCGGCACGCCGAGATCGAGCACCTCGCGCACCGGCAGCGGCGCGTCCTTGTCGTAGACGCTCGAGGGTCCACCGGAGAGGATGATGCCCTCCGGCGCCATCGCACGGATGCGATCGAGCGGAAGGAAACAGGGGTGAATCTCGCAGTACACCTGCTCTTCACGCACCCGGCGCGCGATCAGCTGCGTGTACTGGCTGCCGAAATCCAGAATCAAAATCATGGCTTCGACTCGCGATGGCCCGGGGTCTCAATCGCGCCGGTAGTTGGGCGGCTCTTTGGTCATGATGACGTCGTGGATATGGCTTTCTTGTAGCCCCGCTGTCGAGACCCGCGTGAAGCGGGCATTGTCATGGAGACTGACGATCGTGCGGCAGCCACAATAACCCATCCCGGCGCGGACGCCGCCGACCAGCTGGGAGACGATCGACGAGAGCGCGCCTTTGTACGGCACGCGGCCCTCGATGCCTTCGGGCACCAGCTTCATCGGCTCCTCTTCGTCCTGCATGTAGCGATTGCGACTACCCTCGCGCTCGCGCATCGCCTCGAGCGACCCCATGCCACGGTACATCTTGTAGGTGCGGCCCTGATACAGCACCGTTTCGCCGGGGCTCTCCTCGGTGCCGGCGAAAAGCCCGCCGATCATGACGGTGTCCGCACCGGCGGCAAGCGCCTTGGTGATGTCGCCGGAGTACTTGATGCCACCGTCGGCGATGATCGGCACGCCGTAGTCCTTGGCGACCTTGGCGCATTCGGCGATGGCGGTCAGCTGCGGTACGCCGACACCCGATACCACCCGGGTGGTGCAGATCGAGGCCGGGCCGATGCCGACCTTGATCGCGTCGGCACCGGCACGGGCCAGGGCGCGCGCGCCTTCCGAAGTAGCGACATTGCCGGCGACCACGTCGACGGTTGGGTGGTTCCTCTTGATCCAACCGATGGTGTCGATGACATTGGCGGAGTGGCCGTGGGCGGTGTCGATCACCAGCGCGTCGGCGCCCGCCTGCACCAAGCGGTGGACGCGTTGCTCGCGATCGTCGCCGGTGCCGATCGCTCCGGCAACCCGCAGCCGGCCGAGGTGATCTTTGGCGGCGAACGGATGGGCCGCGGCCTTCTGGATATCCTTGACCGTAATCAGCCCCTTCAGCCGGCGCTCCGCGTCGACGATCAATAGCTTCTCGATACGGTTGGCGTGCAGGATCTCCTTCGCCTCTTCCGGATCGATGCCGGGGCGGCCGGTGATCAGATTCTCATGGGTCATCACCTCACTGACCTTACGATCGAGGCGTTTTTCGAAACGCAGGTCGCGGTTGGTCAGGATGCCGACGAGCTTGCCGTCGCGCGTCACCGGTAGGCCCGAGATGTGGTAGCGGCGCATCACGTCGAGCGCTTCGGAAATCTGCAGATCCGGATCGACCGTGACCGGGTCGAGGATCATGCCGCTCTCCCACTTTTTGACCCGCTCGACCTCGTGGGCCTGCTGCTCGATCGCCAGGTTGCGGTGGATCACGCCGATGCCACCCTCTTGTGCCATCGCAATGGCGGTGCGGGACTCGGTTACCGTATCCATCGCCGCGCTGACCAAGGGAATGTTCAGCCGGATCGAGCGGCTCAGCTGGGTCGAAACGTCGGCATCCTTGGGAAGGAAGTCCGACTCCGCCGGTAGCAACAACACGTCATCGAACGTCAAACCTTCGGGCATGTCGTAGGTGAACATCGCTTACGCTCCGGCCGCTGCGAGCAGCGTCAAAATGCAAAAGAGCCCACTGCAGAACCGGGCAGTGGGCTCGCCGAAACATCGATCGAGGAGAGTTGCTTGAGCCATGTTGCCTACTAGCAGAGGCACAAGGACTGAGGCAATAGCGAGGTGCTGTACACTACATCTTGTGGGAGAGGCCGGTCACCGCCACTGCGCCGCCCGCGGCGCAGGGTCGTCGGGCGGCGGCGGAACTGATAGCGATGGCCGCGGTGAAAGAAAGCGGGCGAAACCGACTATGAGCGTACCTGACATCGATATCGCCGAGATCGAGAAAGATCTCTTGATGCGCGAGCGACTGCTGCAGCTGTTGTATGCCAAGCGGCGTGGCGAGCCGATCAACCCGGGGATAGGCGCGGTCCAGCTCGAGAAGTTGGTCGCTACGACCCGCCAGCTGCTGGAGTTTCAGATCTGGTACATGCGCGAGAAAGGCTGGATCGAACGCACCGACGACGGCTATCTCGCCATCACCGCTTTGGGCGTCGAGCAGATGGAAGCAAACCTGCGCGCCCGGCGCACGGCCTGATCGCGGCACCGGCAGAATTCATTCGGCACGGCGGCGGGGCCGCTTGGGCTTTCCTGCGCGCGGCTTCGGCTTGGCGCTGCCCTGCTTGGGCCGTGGCTTCGGGGCGGTATCCTGCTCGTCCTTCTCGTGCCTCGTACGAAATTTGATCTGCAGCGGCGTACCGACCAGATCGAAGGCACGACGAAAGACGTTGACCAGGTAGCGCTGGTAGGTGGGCGCCACTTCCGCCGGGTTGTTGGTGAAAATGGTGATGTACGGCGGCGCGACGCCGGTCTGAGTGGCGTAATAGAAACGCGGCGGGCGGCGAATCAACGCCGGCGGCGCGTGCGACTCGACGGCCGCGTGCAAGACGCGATTGAGCTCGGCGGTCTGGATCTGCTTGCGGTGGGCGCCGCTGACTTGCTCGAGCGCCGGAAACAGCGATTTCAATCCCGCCCCGCTTTGGGCCGAGATGGCTACTACGGGGATGTCCGCGAGCGTCGGGTAGCTCGCCGCGACCGTCTCGGCGAATTTGCGCACATCGCGCTGAGCCCGCGGCAACAGATCGATCTTGTTGATCGCGATCACCAGGGCGCGGCGGCGATCCCAGGCGTAGCCAC
>DASPMH010000894.1:0-3108 GCA_035627175.1 Terriglobales bacterium
CGCGCTCTACCGAGCGCAGCTACACGTCCCCCAAGTGTGGCCTGCCGCCGTCTTCCACCTTGGCCAGGCTCAATCGTGACGGCCGCGGCGGTCGCGATCTTTCCGGTCGTGCCGGTCGTGCTGGTCGCGGCGATCGTGGCGATCATGACGATCGCGCCGATCATGGCGGTCGTGGCGGCGGTGGTGACCGCGATCATGGTCGTGACGATCGCGAACGTGACGGTGGCGGTGCGGCCGGACCGGATGGCGGTGGTAGTGCTTCGGCACTCCGATCACGCGGTTGGGAACACGATCGTAAGGCACGAACGAGAACGGGCCGCTGTAATGCCGGGCGCGGTACCAATAACCGTCGCGGTTGACGTACCACCACGAGCCATAGCGGAACATGTCGTAACCGCTGACGTCGGGGACGTAGTAGACGTCGGTCCGCGGCACGACCACCACCCGCGGCTCATGATCGAAGACGATCGCGGGTGGGGCCGGAATGTCGATGCCGATGTGGACATCGACTTCGGCGGCTGCCTGCCGCGGCATGGCGGCGATGGACGAGGCAATCAAACAGGCGAACAGCGCTCGAACTCTCATGCCTAGCACCATACCCGCGCCGGGCAACGGCGCAATCCAACCGCCGGCTCAGGAGAGCGAGAGACAACCGTTGCGAAAGCGACTGCCGGCATCGAACGGAGCTGAGTACAGCGTCTGCCCCTCGAGACCGATCACCCGAAACACCACCGATTCCTCGATGGCGATACCGGCCGGCGCCATCCAGAACGCGCACCAGGTCGAGGTGGAGTCAGTTGCCGAGCTCACTACCGTGACCAGGTCGACGCCGGTGTCGTCTTGGATCCGGCCGGCGATCGACAGCGGTGCCTTGGCAATGGCGTCCTCGATGCGCACCGACGCCGTCGCCGGCTCGCCGCGCAGCACGTCCTTCATCCGCCGCGACCCCTCCGTCCAGCAGGCGCAGGGGAAGTCGCGGCGCGGGTCGCCGCTGTCGAGATCCTGCAGCAGGGCCGCCTGCCCGTCATCGGGCAGGTAGAGGGTCGAGCCGACGTCGGCGATGCGGTACTTGCGCTCGCCGCCAGCATTGTACTCGTACTTGCGCGCCGCCGACTCGCTATCGCCGTCGGCGAAGCCACCGGCGAGGGCCGCCAGATAATGGCCGATCAGTGCCCCGGCGGCTTGGCCGTACATGGTCATTCCGCCCTCGTAATGCTGCAGGTCGTACTCTTCAGGAGTGGTGAAGTAATCGAGGTACTCGTTGGCGAGCCCGATCAACAGCACGTGGTCGGCGTCGGTCACCGTTTGCTCGAGGGCCGCGGCGATGCGCCGGCCCATGATCATGGTGAACTCGCCCGGCAGCGTCGCAAGCACCAGCCGGCCGAGACGGTAGACACCGAGCGGAGCCTCAGTCGGCAAGCCGCTCGTGCCGGTCATCCATTCGGTCAGCTGGAAGCGCAAGCCACCGAAGTCGAGATCGAACGCCGGCAGCTTGGCGCCGTGGGCATCGCGCTTGGTGCCGCGGCGGCCTTCGTAGAAACCGACATTGTTCAGCACCGTCCGGCCGTCCTCGGCGCCGCCGAACGCCGATGCGCCGGGAACGCCATTGGCAGGCGTGCAGCGTTGCACCCCGGCAGCATCGGCGAAGCAGGTGCCGGCGACCGGCATCACTTCGAAGCGATAGCCGATCTCGCCGCTGAGCGGCGTACCGCCTTCGCGCATCTCCAACAGTGCCGTCGACAGTTGCTGCGCCAGCCGCATCAGATCGCGGCGGTCTTGCTTGATCCAGGTGGTGGTGATGTCGCCCTCGGCGCCGTTGAACAAGGCGACGACCGGCGCACTCGCGTCGATCGTGCCGCCGCCGAGCTCTTGCTCGGTGAGGATGCTGGCGGTGCCGAACAGGTCTCCCGAGTAGACCTCGAGGTCGTGAGTCATCACCGTCGGGTGCACGCCGAGGAATCCCGCCAGCCCGATCAAGCCGCCCGATTCTCGGCCGGTGACTCGCAGCGTCGTCACCCGCGGATCGACGGCGCGACAGGCGCGCGGCTCGGGGAAGCCCGGCGCCGGTACGCACAAGGGCAAGTCGGCGTTCTCTTCGAGCACCTCGGCATGCTCGCGGTTGAGCAGGAAGGGCTCGAAGCTGCGATTGCGGAAGAAACCGGGTAGGCGCCGTTCGACCAGATGCAGCGCCGCCGGTTGCCGCCGCTGGTACGCCTCGCTGACGGCGGTGGCGATGCGCTGCGCCAGAAACTCGAAGAGGTGCGGGTCGAAACCTGGTTGGGGCTGAGCGAAGTCGTTGAAAGCGGTCGCGGTCGCGAAATTGCCTTGGCTGTGGTGGGTGTGGGTCGCCGCGACGATCAGATTCTCGCGGCCGACATGATCGAGCTCGGTGCCGGCGAGGATCTCGGCGACACGATCGCCGAGGCCGGCCGGTACCGCCCAGAGATCGCACGCAACCATCGCCAGCGGCGTTCCCGCTGCATCCTCGAAGTAGAAGGCGCGCGCGTAGAGCCGGGTCCAATAGCCTCGCGAGACTTTGCCGCCGATGGCGTGACCCGCCATCGGAAAGCCTGGTACCGGTGTGATCTCCTGCCGGCTGGCGCCGGCGAGCAGCTGGCCCGATCCGGCGGCGGAGCGGCGCGGCGGTATGTGGCCGTCGACAATCTCGTTGCGACAACCGCCGCAGAGCAGGGCGACCAGCAGCACCAGAGCGAGACGAAGGGGGCAGGACGTAGACATCGACGAAGGGCTGCAATACACGTTCTGCGCATCGGCTCAAAGAGCAACACGGAGAGGGCGGCAGTGACGTGATCGAGGTTCTGTTCGAAGACGAGATGCTGATCGCCGTCAACAAGCCCGCCAACTTGCCGGTTCATCAAGTCGTCAATCGAGATCGGTCCGATCTGCAGACACAGGTCGAGCAGCAACTCGGCAAGCGGCTGGTGCTGTTCCACCGCCTCGACGCCGACACGACGGGCATCGTCCTGCTCGGCAAGCAGCGCTCGATCAACGCCGCCATCGCCAAGATGTTCGCCAACAAGCGGATGAGAAAGACCTATTGGGCGGTGGTGCGCGGGCGCTGGCAGCCGGACTGGAACCGGGTCGAGA
>DASPMH010000895.1:0-8044 GCA_035627175.1 Terriglobales bacterium
GAGCGCAGCTACATGCTCGCCGCGTACCCTGGCCGCGCTCTGCCCGAGCGCAGCTACACGCTCGCCGCGTACCCTGGCCGCGCTCTGCCGAGCGCAGCTACATGCTCGCCGCGTACCCTGGCCGCGCTCTGCCCGAGCGCAGCTACACGCTCGCCGCGTACCCTGGCCGCGCTCTGCCGAGCGCAGCTACACGCTCGCCGCGTAGCCTGGCCGCGCTCTGCCGAGCGCAGCTACGCGCTCGCCGCAGATGAGAGCTCAGTCCCGCCGACTGCGCAGGCGCGCCAACAGAAGCGGGAGAACCAGCTTGTCTTTCGCGCGCCCGGCCGCTGTTTTGATTTCGATCAGAGTCGGTAGGTCGATGACGCGAATGCGCAGCGTGCCGTCCTCCATCACCTCGGAGTGCGGCAGCAGCTCGTCGAAGCCGCGACCGTCGTGAAGGCTTCCGAGGGGATCAAGCGGTCCCAATTCAGTACTGAGATTGAGCTGACCGCCGGCAATCAGATCGCTGGCCGACGGTTGCAAGCGTCGTGAGCCCGGCTCCCGAACGTAGGCATCGAGACGTTCGAGTAGGCTGTGAAGGCGATCGACGTTATCGGCGGTTCGCCGATGGACGATGTCGAGGTCCTGAGTCGCCGCGAGGGCACCGTGCAGCACAGCCGCGGCGCCGCCGACGACGATGAACTCGACGCCGGCGCCGAGCAGCGCTTCGATCAGCGCTTCAAGATTCGCTTGTGGGGGATGTGACACGCCGGAACCGGCGCAGCGTTCGTACCGCGGAGCTGACCGCGCGTAGACGCTCTCTGGGAGAAAGCGAAAGCGACCATGCCATCAGCTCGAGGTCGACCTCTTCGATCGCGTCGACGATCAGCGGATCGACCGCCGCCGCACGAGCGCAGAGCTCGTCGAACCCTTCCGCCGCCTTCATACGCGCAGCCTGCCAGAGACACTGCGGATGGAGCAAGGGCGCAAGCGACGAGGCGCGCCAGCGCGGCGATGGCGCGATCCGTCAGGCGGGCCGCAGCTGGTGGAGCTTGTCGGCGCTACTGCGGAGGTTGAAATCAACGGCGAGCTGGAGGCCGCGATCGATCGACTGCCGGGCTCGGATACGATCCGAGCGGGTACCGCGGCGCAGCAGCATGCGAGCGTAGTTCGCCAGCGTGCGGGCCTGCGCGACGACCGCCCCTTCACGCTGGTGCTCGGCGATGGCGCGCTCGAAATGAGCGATCGACTCATCGTAGCGGCCGATCGTCCCGGTCAGCGAGCCGAGTGCATTCTGCACCGAGGCCATCACCACGTTGCCGATGCCGACAACCACCCACAGGTCCACATACGGGGCCATCAGCGGCAGCAGCCGCGCTGCGGCGTCGGCGTCTCCGAGCCGCGCTGCAACATCCGCCATCGCTGCCAATGCCGGCAGCCGGGTGTTGCGCGCGTTCTCAGCGGGCAGGTCGGCGAGGTTGCGCATCAACTCGCGGAAAGCCGACTCTGCCTGAGCGAGCTCGCCCTGTTCGCTCAAGGCGAAAGGCCGCTGCCAGCGCGCCGAGCGGGTGAAAATCTCGCCCGCCGGTCCGGTGGTCACCGGAAAGCGCAGATCCGGTTCGCCATCGAGGTCGAAGATCCGCGCCTGCTCGCGCCGAATCGTCAGCATCTGCACGAAGGCGACGAGGTCCCAGCTGTAGCCGTTGAGCGTCGAACCCAGTTGCGCCGCCGTTCGCGCTCGTTCTTCCGCCGCGGCGAGCTCACCGCGGGCGATGTGCCCCGCAGCCACATGCGAATGGGCGATACTGCGGTATTCCGGCTGCCGCGATTGCTCGGCCAGCTCCAGGAACTGCGCGCTTTCCGCCGCCGCCTCGCGCAGTCTGCCGCGGCTCATTGCGATCAACACCCGCCAAACATGACCTTCGAGCCGTAGGCGCAAATCGCCGGCTTCGCTCGCGGACTGCCAAAGTGCTGCCGCCATCGATTCGAGCTGGCCGAGGTTGTCGGCATGCAGCAAGGCCTCGAGGCAATCGCTCAGCACGCAGCCGAGCAGGCGCGGATCGGCGGCCGCCTGCGCCAGCGCCAGCGCTTGCTCGCACAGTTGTTCACGCCGCGGGCGCGATCCGGGCAGCAGATAGAGAGACTGAGCCAGCCGCGCCAGCAGTCGTGCGCCCAGGGACCGATCGGAATTCCCGATCGCGCTCGCCGTCCGTTCGAGCAGCGCGATGACGTTGGCATCGGCAAAGGTCCACCGGGTCGCCATTCCGAATGCAGCGCGCGCCAGCGACCGCAGATCTCCGCGCGACTCTGCCAACACCGCCGCATCTTCGAAACGCAGCCGCGCCGCGTTACCGTTGCCGGCGCGGGCGTGATTCTCGGCGCTCTCCAGCAGCAGGTCGGCCCGCACGCCGCCGTCGGCCGCGGAGCTCGATGCCGCCACCGCAGCCAGCGCTCGGTCGAGATCGCGCGCCGCCGCTTCGTAGCCACAGGCTGCGCTCGCCTGGGCGGCCGCCAGACGTGCGTAGCGAACGGCCTTGTCTAGATCGCCTTGCGCAACTCCGCGCAGCAGGTGATCGGCGATGGCCGCGAGCTGGGTGGGACTTTCGCCGGCACCGCGGCGCTCCAGCTCTTCGCCGGTGCGCCAGTGCAAACGCGTCCGCCGCACCGCGTTCAGCCGATGGTACAACGTCTCCGCGGCCAGCGCGTGGGTGAAGCGGTAGGCGCCGGCGCGCTCCGGCTGCTCGGCGACGATGCCGGCCTGCAGCGCAGCATCGATGACATCGAGGGCAGGCTCGATGCCGGCGTCCGCCGCCGCCCGAGCGACCTCGAGATCGAAGTCGACGCCGCTCACCGCGGCGGCGGCCAGCAGCGCCTGGCCACCCTGCGGCAGCCGAGCGATGCGGCGCTCCAACGTCGCCACGATTCCTTCCGGTACGGTTCGGCTCTCGCTCTGTAACCGCCATCGCCCGTGCTCGAGCGCGACCGCACCTTCATCGACGAGGTGGCGCCAAAGCTCGATGCAGAAGTATGGATTGCCGGCGGTGCGCCGGCGTACGGAGCGGGCCAGCTCAGGATCGACCGGCGCCTGCGCCAACTGCTCCAGCAGCATCGCCGTCTCGTTCTCCGCCAGCCCGGCAAGTCGGATCGACTTGCTCAAGCCGTCGCGCGCAAGGCTCGCGAAGACACTGTTCAAGACCGCGGTCGCCGATCCTTCGGTGTCGCGGTAGGAGGCGAGGAGCAGCAGCGGTCGCTGGCGAATCTCACGAACCACCGCCTGCAGCAGCACCAGGGACGCCGAATCGATCCAGTGCACGTCCTCGAGCACGATGGCTAGCGGCTGGCGGGCGGCCCGTTCTGCCAGCAGGTCGATGACCCGGCCGAACAACTGGAAACGAGCATGCTCGTCGCTACCGGCGGGGCTCGCGGCCGGTAGCGCCGGCAGGAGCTGGAGAAGATCCGCGGCGGCGGCGCTGCCGGCGTTGCGCGGATTGCCGCCGTCCTCAGCCAACGCGGCTCGGACGATCTGCGCCCACGGCCAAAACGGCGGCCGGCCTTCGCCCTCGTAGCAGCGGCCGACGAGCGGCAGAAACCCGCCGGCAGCCGCGGCCCGCACCACCTCGGCGATCAGCCGCGTCTTACCGATGCCGGCCTCGCCCGCGATCGCGACCATGCACGTCCGTCGCTGTCCGGCTGCGGCAATCGCCTCGTGAAGCGTAAGCGTCTCGGCGCTGCGGGCGATCAGCGGCACCTCGGCCACTCCGAGAACGGCGACCGCGTCGTCCGCTGCCATCGGTCGATCGGCGGCCTCCGCTTCGAGCGCGATCGGCTCGATGTTCAACCGAAAGCCGCGGCCATGCAGCACCTCGACGTAACCGGAAGCTCGGCCGCGTCCGCCGAGCGCCTGGCGCAGCTCGCGGACGCATTTGGCCGCCATCTCCTCGGTGACGGCCGTGTCCGGCCAAACTGCCTCGAGCAGCTCATTCTTGGTGACGAGACGACCCGGATTCTCGGCTAGATAGCGCAACACCGCCCACGCTTTTGGTCGCAGCGAGACTTCGCTCCCATCGCGCAGTAGCCGTCCGCCGCGCAAATCGACGCGGAAGGGCCCGAGAACCAGCGGCTCGCTCATCGAGCGCGCCTCATAGCACGAAAGCGGCTGGAAATTTGCCGGAAACCTGCCGGATTCTTCCGCCCCCTGCCTGATAGCTTCGGGGTGAATCATCGCCGGAGCGATCGCCGCCCGCGCAAGGAGACCTCGCATGCCACGACAGCTCGCCATCATCCCCGCATTGTTCGCCGCGACCGCCGCAGCGAGCCTGTTGATCGCACCGCTCGTCCCTTCAGCCGCCACGGCCGCGATCCGGACGGTGACCAACGGCAACGACAGCGGCAGCGGCTCACTGCGGCAGACGATCGCCGAGGCCGCCGACGGCGATACGATCGCGTTCAGCGGTGTTTCCACGGTGACGCTGACGACGGCGGAGCTGACGCTCAGCAAGAACCTGGTGATCGACGGCGGCACGTCGGGGGTGACGATCACCCGCGCGTCGGCCAGCCAATTCAGAATCGTTCACGTCTTTGCCGGCGTCACAGCGACTCTGCGTGCGCTGACCGTGACCGGCGGCAGCCACCCATCGCAGGCCGGCGGCATCCAGAGCTCGGGGACGCTCGCCATCGATCGATGTACGATCACCGGCAACTCTTCCGGTCAGGCGGGCGGAGTCCAGAACGATGCGACGATCACGCTGACGAACACGACCATCAGCGGCAACGAGGGCGGCGGTGGCTTGGTGAATTTCGGATCGTCGGCGACATTGACCAACGTCACCATCGCCGACAATGCCGGCGGCGGTATCCTGCAATATGCGGGGGCAGTTCTACTCAGCAATTCGATCGTCGCCGGCAATGCAGCGGCAAACGTCAGCGGCAGCCTCGATCCCGCCAGCGCGTACAACCTGATCGGTGCCGGCGGCAGCGGCGGTTTGAGCGACGGCGTCAATAACAACCGAGTCGGAGTCGTCACCACCGGGTTGGCGGCGCTCGGCAGTTACGGCGGACCGACACCGACTCATGCCTTGCTGCCCGGAAGCGTTGCTCTCGACAACGGCACGAGCAACGGCGCGCCGGCGATCGATCAGCGCGGCAGTGCAAGAGCGCAGCAGGGTAGCGTCGACATCGGTGCCTTCGAGTCCGCCGGCTTCAGCCTGAGCGTCAGCGGCGGCAACTCGCAAACCACCGGCACCCTGACCAGTTTCGCCGAGCCACTGCGGGTGGCGGTGTCCGCCAGCGCTCTCGAGCCGGTAGACGGCGGCTACATCATCTTCACCCCGCCGGCATCGGGAGCCGGATGCACGCTCGCCGGCAATCCGAGTTTGATCACGGGCGGTGTCGCCAGCAGCGGCAGCGTCAGCGCCAATGCTACCAGCGGCTCCTATTCGGTCAGCGCCGATGCCGCCGGCACCATCGCGCCGGTGTCATTCTCGCTCAGCAATACGCCCAATTCGTACACGCCGCCGTCGATCACGGCGCAGTCGCTGACCCGCGCCAGCGGCGCCGCCGCAATCCGCTCGGTGATCGCCACAGTCGGCGACGCCTATGTCGGTGGCCTGAGCGTCAGCGCGACAGCGGTGCCCGCCGGCGTCGCCATCAGCAACATCGTCAATGATAATGGCACGGTCAGCGCAGACGTCGAGGCGAACTGCGCCGCCGGCACCGGCGAGCAGAGCATCGAGCTGACGGTCGCGAACGATGCGACGGGATTGTCGAGCACCGCGCAGCTGATCCTGACCATCATCCCGAACACGCCCCATCATCTCGCTTTCGGCGTCGCCCCCAGCGAAACCCTCGCCGGGACCGCCATGTCTCCCGCGGTAACCGTGCGCATCGAAGATCAGTGCAACAACCTGACCGGCTCGACCGCGAGTGTATCGCTGCAACTGTGGTCCAATCCGACGGCGGCGGTCCTGACCGGAGGCGACGCAGTCGCGGCCGCTGGCGGTCTCGCCTCGTTCCCTGCGGTCTCCGTCGATCGCTCAGGCTTGGGGTACACGCTGAGGGCGCGGACGACCAACGCGCCGTTCCTGACGCTGCAGTCGAACGGCTTCAACATCACCTGCGACCAGACCCACGTCGTCACCACCCATGCCGACAGCGGCGTGGGTAGCCTGCGACAGGCGATTGCCGATTCGTGCATCGGCGGTGGCGATACGATCGTCTTCGATGCGGCGGTGACCGGCACGCTCGTGCTGGCGAGCGCCTTGAATGTCGATCGCGCGCTGACGGTAAGCGGTCCGGGGGCGGATTTGCTGTCGTTGAGCGGCAACGACGTGGCAGAGGTCCTCGTCATGCCATCGACAGTGAGCGGGACGATCGCCATCTCCGGCCTGACGATCGAACGCAGCTCCGGAGACGGTGTGCGGACGAGCGCGAGGGCACCGGTGCAGCTGACCGAGCTCGCGATTCGAGACAACGCCGGCAACGGCGTCGCTGCCAGCGGGAGCACTTCTACGGTGACGGTATTGCGTTCGCTGGTAGAGAACAACGGCGCTGCCGGTGTGTACGCCACCAGCAGCAGCGGGTCGGAGCTGAACGTCGTCGACAGCGTGCTTGCCGACAACGGCGGCGTCGGTGCGAGCGCGTGCTGCGGTTGGTCGCTGAGGCTGACCCGGTCCCGAGTCGCCGGCAACACCGGGGGCGGAGTTTACGCGACGGCGGGCAACGAGCTGACGGTGACGGACAGCACCATCGAAAGCAACGGTGGCACCGGCATCGCGCGAACGGCGGGCGGCTTCGCTGTCATCACCGGCAGCACCATCGCCAATAACGTCGCGGTCGCAGCGGGTGGAGACTTTGCTCGCGCGACCGGCGGCATCGACGTGTGTTGTGGCGGACTCGCTTCGATCTCGAGCTCCACCATCAGCGGCAACACTGCGAGCGTGACCGCCGGAACGTTCGGGGGCCAAGCCGTCGGGGGCGTTTCTGTGAACAGCGGTGCGATGATGAGCGTTCGCAGTTGCACCATCGCCGCCAATAGCGCGCAGGGCGACGAGAGTACGAGTGTCGTCGGCGGCGTCGCCAAGGCCGCCGACGTTGGACTGCTCACGCTCGGCAACAGCATCGTCGCCGCGAACTTTGGCGGCGACGTATCGTCGGACGTTCTCGGTCCGATTTCCTCCGTCGGGTACAACCTGATCGGTGACAGCACCGGCTCGACCGGGCTGGTCGCCACCGATTTGGCGGGCACGACGACGAGCCCGATCGATCCGCTGCTCGGACCGCTAGCAGACAATGGTGGTTTGACCGAGACGCTGGCGCTGCTCGCGGGCAGTCCGGCGATCGATGCCGGCGACCATGCCAGCGCACCCGCAGCCGACCAGCGCGGCATTCCTCGCAACGGCATCGCTGACATCGGCGCCTTCGAGTTCGACGACATCAGCGACCCGCACGCCTGTCCGCCGGCACCGATGTCCGGCTGTCGCACCGGCTCCACCCAGGCACTGACGGTCAAGACCGGCAAACGGCCAGTGCTCAAGTGGAACCTCGGCAAGCTAGATATCGCAACGGCCGTGACGGACTTCGGCGATCCGGTCGGCGGCGGCAATCGCTATCGGCTCTGTCTATACGACAGTGCGGCGGGCTCAGCGGCGCTCGCCTTTCAGGCGCTGCTCGGGGGCGGCGGCACCTTGCGGCACCAGGCCGTGTTGGAAGAGCTCGGGCGACAAGGGCTTCGCGTTCCGAGACAAGCTCGGCGCCAGCGCCGGCATCAAGCGTTTGACTCTGCGGGCCGGGGCCTCGGGCAAAGGAAAGCTCACCGTCCAGCTCGGGGGAGCGGCGCTGCAGCCGCCGGTCGCAGTCGGTTCGAAGTTCTTCGACGCCGACCCGGCCGTGACGGTGCAGCTGAGTGAGAGCGACACTGGCCACTGCTGGAGCAGCGCCTTCAGCTCACCGAAAAAGAACCTGACATCGATCTATCAAGCGAAGGAATAGAGCATGCCTACGAAGAGTGGTGCTCAGGAATCTTGCCACCCTCGAAGAAGCGCCAGTACTCGAGGAGTTTGCTCTCGTC
>DASPMH010000896.1:0-2891 GCA_035627175.1 Terriglobales bacterium
AACCGTCTCGCGGTGGGTGTCCGCGACCCCGGCCGGCGTAACCAACCCTTGCGCGCTTTTTCCATCAGCGGATTCAACCACTCCGCTCCCGGAGAACGCGTGCTCACTGTCCAACGCCGCCGGGTTTGAGGCGCCCACATACACAGTGTCGTTCGACTACCGCGTTTCCAACGATGTGATGGCGTACCTGGCGCATCGACGGGGCTATCGCAGCGGCGGGATTTCGGCCCGCGGGTCGTCCCCCGAAGCGCTGCGGCCGTTCGAGCCTGAGATCGTCCACGATTACGAGGTGGGCCTTAAGAGCGAATTCGCACTGGGCGACAATCCAACACGGTTGAACGTTGCAGCTTATCATCAGGACTACCGCGATATTCAGCGCAATGACACGGCCCCTGATTCCCGCGGGTTCTTCATAGCCGTCATCACCAACGCCGCCGAGGCGACTGTCCGAGGGTTCGAGGCGGACTTCGAAACTTTGATCGGCGATCACTGGCAGCTCAACGCCCGCTATGCCTACACCGATACAGGGTACGACGCGTGGACGACACAGGCCGGGCTCGATCGCTCGCGCAATCGGTTTGTTGCCGTTCCGGACCACGCCCTCAACGGCGCTGCACGCTGGAGTTCAGGGCTTGCCCATATCGGTGGCGACCTCGCCCTCGAAGGCGGGTTCTCGTATCAATCCGACGTTGCAACGTCAGTCGATAACACCGTCGATACAACCGGGCGCTCTTGCCCTGGTACGACGCAGAAGGGTTACACGCTCTTCAATGCCAGGGCGGAGTGGTCAAACGCGTTTGGCAGGCAAGGATTGTCGATGGCGCTCTGGGGCAAGAACCTGACGAACGAAGCTTACAGCGTCGTTTCAGTGTGCGTCTACAACACTGCCTTTGGATCGACTTTCTCCTTCTTTGGAGAGCCCAGGACAGCGGGGCTGGACGTCAGACTTCGCTTCTAGGGTCTAGCGTCGTGCGAGTTTCCCCATGCTGACCGAATCTGCATCTATCTCGAGGGGAGCCAATCTTCGCACTGAAAAGAGCGCGGCGGCAGCGCCACAGCCCCGGGCGGGGGGCGGGATCTACTGCCGCCGCGAGTTTGCCGTTGCTGAAGCTCGTGGGGAGCGCGAGTCAGCAATGGCACATGGGTCCGGCTCAAGTCTTCTGGACGACCGGGGTCAATGGCCGTCGTCACCTTGTGCAGACCTTGCCATGTCGATCTAGGAAGCCGCGCCAGCGAAACAGCTGTTCCGACGGTGAGCCCAAGCTATGCTTGCGCAGGTGCGGCGCGGAAAGGCTCGCTTACCTACGCCCAGACAAGATTGATTGAGACCCGGGGCCCAAAGAACGCGGCCGGGTACGAACGGTAATGTCTCCCGTGCCAACAAGGATGTGCCCCCTTTCCGATCTCGCGCCGCTTCCGTAAACCACCTCAGAGAGATCGACATGAATCTCAAGCACGCCACGCTGGTCTGATCTTCCAACCGGTGGTGTCGAGGTGGCGCGCTATGTCGGCCAGCACGGCACGAAGCGGTCCCCGAAACCGTCTGAATGCGTCTGCCAAGCCATCGTATAGGTTGGGCTGCGGCCGTCATCCGAAGGCAGGCGTTACCCGCGGATGGCCGATCTGCGTTGACCGAGGCCATCGCGCTTCACCGCTTTGGCGGCGAGTTCACTGCATCGGGCGTCAAACAGTCGGGTGACACCTATCCAAAGGCATCAGTCGCCTTCATCCCGGGCCCACTCGCGACGGGTCATCGGACGCCCTAGCTTCAGCGCTGACCTTCGCGGCCAGTTACAGAGCAAGGCGAATGAAGATCATGGCGATAGTCGGCATCGCGAGACTGAGGTGCGAGACCCCACAAAGCGGAGAGCGTGCATGATGTCCCCGAGGGAGGGTCTCCAACAGAAGCTTGATGAGGCCTTATCCGAAAGCTTCCCGGCGTCGGACCCGATTGCCGTCCATGGCGACAGGAGCGGATACCGACGCGATGTCCGCTTCCATGATCTGGTCCGCTCCCCGCCATCGCTTCCAAAGGTGCAGCAGATCAAGGACAGAAATTCGTGGACAGAACGCCTTACGCCAACCGGAGACGCGCAATGATCCAAGCATCTGCAAAGCCCGCAACGTCCCTTCTGAACCCAGCCGATCATACGCTGCTCATGATCGATCATCAACCGCAGATGGCGTTTGCCACGCGCTCGATTGATGTCGCTGCGTTGCGGACAAACGCCGCAATGGTTGCGGAGGCTGCTGCCGGTTTTGGCGTTGATACGATCCTCACGACCGTCGCCGAGAAAACGTTTTCGGGCCCGATCTTCGAGGAGGTTAGCAAGCCATTCCCGAAGCATCATGTAATCGACCGAACCACGATGAACTGCTTCGAAGAGCCAAAGGTGGTCGACTGGATCAACGCGCTCGGAAAGACAAGGCTGGTGCTGGCTGGCCTGTGGACATCGGTTTGTATTGCGGGCCCAGCGCTTACCGCTCTCGAGCAGGGCTTCGAGGTCTATCTGATCGCGGATGCGTGCGGTGACGTGACGACGGAAGCCCATGACCTGGCGATGCACAGGATGATGCTCGCTGGCGCCCGTCCGATGACTTCCCTCGCTTACCTTCTCGAACTCCAGCGCGATTGGGCGCGCGGCGAGACCTATGCCCTGACGACGGGGATCGCCGCCAGACTTGGTGGCGGATACGGCCTCGGCCTTATCTACGTCGGAGAGATGTTTGGAGGACACGAAAGTTGACAAATGGCGGCGCTGCTAATGCTTGTGCAATCCGCCGCTCGCCGGCTGACATCATCGGTGTCAATCAGATGGCGAGCAGTCCATGACTTGGCAGGCGTTTGCGATTGCGTTGGTTGTTGGCCTCGGAGTCGGGGCAATCTACGG
>DASPMH010000897.1:0-7725 GCA_035627175.1 Terriglobales bacterium
CAGGCGGACAGGCCAAGGGGCGCGATCTCGGTGAAGACGAACAGCAGCGATAGCGCCAAGGTGTAGCGGCCGAGCTCCTCGGCGCCGAGCAGCCGCGAGATCGCCACCACCAGCAGCATCGACAGCATCGGTCGCACCAGACGCAGGACCACCAGGACCATGGCGTTGGTGGTGATGCGCAGACCCGATTTCATAGCTCAGGCCTGCCGCTGCTGGAGCGTCCACAGACAGCGATCGACGTACGCCCAGGCGTCGAGACCGCCGCGGCAGGAGTTGGCGAACGCTTGCAGGTTCTCGCCGCCTTCGATCTTCACTCGCGGCAGCTCGTACGGCGCCATCCCCGGACGCACCGGTCCGTGCTGCGAGGTGAAGGCGCAGCGGTAGCCCGCCTCCCTCATCACCCGTGCCGAGGCGGCGCTGTAATCGGCGCGCGTCCCGAACGGGTAGGCGAAAGCGCGAACGGCGCTACCGGTGTGATCCTCGAGCACCAGGCGCGACAGCACCGCTTCGGTGCGCATTTGCTCGACATCCATGCTGCCGAAGGAGGTGTGACTCCAGCCGTGCGAAGCGATCTCGACACCGGCGGCGCCGAGCTCTCGAATTTGACTCCAGGTAAGGCGCGGCTCGGGATCGTCCGCCGGCGGCTCGATGATCAGTCCGGGCGGGACGAAAGCGACTGCCGGAATGCGGTACTTCGCCAGGATCGGCAAGGCGACGCTGTGGGTGCTGGCGAAGCCGTCGTCGATGGTGACCAGCACGCCTTGATCCGGCAGTGGTCGCTCTCCGGCGAGGGCCTCGAGCACGGTACCGAGAGACAAGCCCAGACCGGACTCGGCGAGCCACTCCATTTGCCGGTCGAGCTCTGGTGGCGCGACGGCGAAAGGATCGTGGTGGGCGTTGGCGAAGCGGTGGTAGGTCAGGATACGCACCCCGGATTGGGGCACGCTCAACAGCGACGAGCCGCTCAAGCAAGCGCGGCGCGCCGCCTTCTTGAGATGCCAGCGGAGCTCCGAAGCGATGCGATTCATTGGCGCCCCCTTCAGCGCAGGGTGGTGAGATCGAGCGGGCGGCGGCCGCGCGCCGTTTGCAGGGCGCGCCACAGGAACTTGGGATTACCGAGCAGGTAGCGGCGCCACTTATGCCGGTGGTGCAGCATGATGTAGCACCACTCGACGCCGAGGCGGCGGACCCACAGCGGAGCGCGCTCGAGCTCGCCGGCCCAGTAATCGAACAGGCCGCCGACGCCGACGCTGATCGGTACGCGCAAGCGGGGCAGGGCGTGGTGGATCCAGGTCTCCTGGTGGGGATTTCCCATGCCGACCAGGAGTACGTCGGGCTGTGCCGCATTGATGCGCTCGATCGCCGCGCCGCGTTCGTTCTCGCTGATGAAGCCGTGGTGCACCCCGGCGATGCGAGCTCCGGGTATCAATCGTTCCACCCCTTCGGCCGCGCGCTCGGCTTTGCCTTTCGGCCCGCCGAGCAGGAAGTAGCGGTAGCGCCCGGGATAGCGCTCCATCAATGAGGGAATCAGATCGGTGCCGACGAGATTGTCGCGCAGTGACACGCCCTCGAGCCGAGCTGCCAGACGCACCCCGGTGCCGTCGGAGAAGGTGACGTCCGAGCTGTTGAGGATGCGGCGGTATTCGGGATCCTCCCAGGCGAGGTTGAGGGTGTGGGCGTTGACGATGAAGATCGAGCGCGGCCGGCCGCGAAAACTGTCGATCCAGGTACGCATCAGCTCGATGGCGTGCGCCTTGGTGGTGTCGATGATCTGCACGCCGAGGACATTGAGCACCCGGGCGCGCAAACCGTCGGAGCCGTGCCGTGCCGGCGCCGGCAGAAAACGCGCCCCCGGGGAGAGGACGGTGCCGGCGAACGAGGCCGAAGTCATGGTCTCTCCTCCAGCAAGCTCGGTTCGATCATCTGGCGGTAGGTGACCATCCGCCGCTCGCGGGCGATGCGATGGAGGATGCGCCGCAGTGCCGCCAGCTTCGCCGCGATCGGAATCTGCATGCCGGGATGGACAGAGATGCGGGGGTCGAGCCGGTCCTCGCTCAGATCGAGGGCGTCGGCGGCATGGAGCTCGTAGCAAACCGGCTGCGGCGCCCGCAGTGCCGAACCGAGGATGCGATCGAACAGCGCGGAGGGAATCAGGTGGCTGATGGTGTGGTAGGCGGGAAGGCGGAGCCTGGGCGTCACCGCGATCGGGAACTCGATCAACGAGTTGCCGTTGCGTCCGACGATGTGGGGATGGCGTGGCGCCCAGGCGTAGCAGGACTTCATTTGGGCGATCGGACCGCCGGCGGCACCGCGCCAGTCGGCGACCAATCGCCCGAGAGCGAGAGCCGGCGAAGGGAACACCGAAGCGTCGTAGCGATATCCCGCTGCGGCGACTGCGCGCAGCACGCGCGGATCGACGTCCCATGCCGGTGCGCGGAAGCCGAGTACCGGCGCTCCGACGCATTCTGCGAGAACGGCTCGCGACGTAGCCGTCTCGCGAGCCAGCGCCGCATCATCCAAGCCGCGAAACGGCTGGGGGTGAGTCAGCGAATGGCTGGCGATCTCGTGGCCCCGCTCGTGCATCTCGCGCAACAAGGCGCTCTGGCTACGAGCGTCACGGGCAACCACGAAAAACACTCCTTTGATACGCAACTCGTCGAACAGATCGAGCAGTCGCGGGATGGCGCGGCGGTAGATCACATCGCAGCGCGGTGCATCGGCGATGCCGTATCCCGCCAGATGGCAGTCGATCGGGTCGAGGTCGACGGCGACTACCGCCCAAGGCGCCCCGCCGCTCAGCTCAAGGCCGGGTGAGCGAATCGACGGCGTCTTGGACGGAGGAAGCAATGAAGTCGACGTGTGCATCGGTGTAAAACTCGTTCCAGGGGAGGACGACGACGCGGCGCAGACCCTCGATCGTGCCGGGGTATTCGCTGGCGTCGTAATGGATCGGGCCGCGGTCATGGCTGCAGGTCAGCGGGCAGCCGCTCGAACCGAAGGTCTTGCGCTCGGTGAACAGGCGGCATTCGAACGCCGGCTTCTTGATGTAACGCGGCGCAGAATGGATGCCGCGCTTCTGCAGGGCTTGCCCGAGCGCATCGGCACCGCCTTCGATCTGCTCCGGATCGACCGTCAGCGGATACTTCCAATAGACGTGCGTCGCTCCGGGCAACGGCTGCGGCAAGGTCAGTCCGGGCGTGCCGGTGAGCAGCCGGGTCAGCTGCTCCGCCGTCTGCTGCCGGCGGGCGACCACCCAGTCGAGCTTGTTGAGCTGGGCCCGGGCGACGGCGCCGTGGAGCTCGCTCATGCGGTAGTTGAGCGCGAGAAAATAGTGATCGGGATCGGGATCGCCGTAGCCCCAGGCCTTGTCGCTGAACAGCCGGATCCGTCGCGCCAGCGCGGCAGCGTCGGTGATCACCACGCCGCCCTCGCCGGTGGTCATGTGCTTGCCCTGCTGCAGGCTGAAGGCGCCGATCTGGCCGATGGTCCCGACGCGGCAGCCGCCGGCGCGCGCCAGGTAGGCTTGGGCGCAGTCTTCGATCACCGGTATGCCGTGATCGGCCGCGATCCGCGCGATCTGATGGATGTCGGCGGGGTTACCGAAGAGGTGGGTGACGATGATCGCCTTGGTGCGGCTGGTGATCCGCTCCGCCACCGCCCGCGGGGTGATGTTCAGGCTGATCGGATCGACGTCGGCGAATACCGGCACGGCGCGCTGGTAGAGAATCGGCGCGATGGCGCCCATGTCGGTGACCGAAGTGGTGATGATCTCGTCGCCCGGGTCGGGATCGATCGCCGCGATCGCCGTGTGCACCGCCGCCGTGCCCGAGGCGACGGCGCGGGCGTGGGCGACGTCGTAGAGCTCGGCGAACTCGCGCTCGAACTGGTTTACCTGAGTGCCCTTGGTACAATTGAGGACACCGGAGCGGATCACCTCGGCCAGCAAGGCGAGCTCGTCATCGCCGAGGTCGCGGCCGCTCGCGTCGGCCTCGGTCGGCAACGGCAGCGGCGACGGAGCGCTGAGCGCCCCGATGCTTGCCGTCCTCGAAACTTCTGCTGATGTATTCGCCATCGTTCCACCACCTCTGTTGAAGATCGTTGTTGAAGCCTCGGCGCCGCGACTCACACGCTCGCTGCGGCCCGCGGAAAATCGGCGCTGGAGGGGAGATTCGGCCGCATCGGCTCGCTAGCCTCGGCGGACGGCTGGCCGTGCTGCGCCAGCATCGTTGCCACTGCTTCGCGTGCCAGCGCGATGCTGGTGTTCCAGGCAGTCACCCTCGGATATGCCTGTGCGGTCGTGGTCAGGTAGAGGTTGCTATTGCCGACCCGATAGCCTGGACGCTTGCGGGTGTAGCCCAGCGACCAGACCGGCTCGACGTGAGGAGCGCGGAAGACGTAGACCGCTTCGACGTCTTCGCGGCGGAAGCGCGGGTAGAGTTGCGACAGACCGTCGAGCGCCTGCGCCCGGAGGGTTTCATCCGACCGGCCGTAGGTCTCCGAGCCGGCGTCACAGTAATTCATCAAGTAGACGAGATGGCGATCGCCGAGCCACTGCGGCGGAATCACATGGGTCGTCTCGACGACACCCTGAAAGGCGAAGCGCGGGTCGACGACAATCGTCCAGTAGTACTGCTCGAGCGGCTTCTTGCCGACCACCACGGCATTGACCACGCCCTGGTAGCGCAGATCGGCGCGCGGCAGGTCGGCCGCAATGGCGGGGCTGGCGATGCGCCGCAGCAACGCCACCGGCAAAGTCGACAGCGCCAGGTTGGCTCGCACTACCTCGCCCTGACTGAGCAAGACCATGTCGTCGCCGTCGCGGTCGAGACGCGAAACCGGATGGTTCAAGCGAACTTCTCCACCATTGGCGCGGATTGCCTGGCAGAGCCGATCGGCGAGCACCTGGAAGCCGCCTCGCAGGTAGCCCTTCACTTCCTTGCCGCCGTTTTTCTCGCGGTTGAGCAGGCTCCACACCCAGTACGCCGGGATCGTCGGCGCGGCATCGCCGAACTTGGCGCGCAGCAGCGGCTCCCAGATGCGCGCTGCGACCCGCTCGCCGAAGAGGCGGTGCAGCCACTCGCGTGCGGTGACATCGTCGAGCTGGAGCGGATCGCGCTGCAAGCGCGTCGCGCGGACGGCGCCCCAGGCGGTGCGTAGCCGATCGCCGACCGGCAGCGCCGCAAAGCGCAACAGGTCGAGCGGCGAGTTCATCCCGTAGAGCCTGCCGCCGAGATAGAAGCCCATGCCCGTCGCCTGCCACACCAGGTGCTCCGCCAGGCCGAGCTCGTCGACCAGCCCGAGCAGCTCCGAGTCGGTATCGAGGAGGACATGATAGAAGCGGTCGATGGTGACGCCGTCGTGTTGAAACGATGCGCCGAGCCCGCCGAGTTGATCCGATGCTTCCAGCACCAGCGGCCGGTAGCCGGCGCGCCCGAGAAAGTACGCGGTCGTCAGACCCGCGACCCCACCACCGAGAATGACCACTGAATCGCGTTTCATGGATGCAACACCGTGTTCCGCTGGGCGCTGTGGGCGGCGACGTAGCGCAGCGCAATGCTGACGGCACCGCCGGGCTCGAGCCGGGGCAGCGGCGCGCTGCGCTCGCCCTCGGCGTCTTCGAAGATGGCGTGCACTCTCTGGATGGCGAGGCGCGAGGGGTTGGCGACGCGCAGCGACCAGCCGTCCCACTGCAGCTCCAGTTGCTCGCGGGTGCACCACCAGTCGAGCAGCTCGCTGGCGCGCGGCCGCCAGGTGCCCGACGACGACAGTTGCTCGGCGACGAAGCGGCGATGTTGCTCGCGCAGCGCCGCGTCCTGATCGCCGAAGACTCCGCCGTGCACCAGCGCCACCTGGAGACCGGCGCCGGCCCGGATCATCTCGGCCTTGCGGATCACCGCTTGTTTGAGCTGGTCGATCGATTCGCCGGCGAACAACGGCTGGATGCAATCCGGGGCCGCCAGCGGCAGCTCGAGGCAGCGGCTCGGTCGATATTCGCCGTTGGCGCGGGCGATCGGCGGGCGATAGGGGACATTGATCCGCACCCCGGCACCGAAGCGGGCGATGTTCTCCCGGTCGCTATCGGGATAGGACGAATCGTACTCGAAGCCGGCGGCGTCGAGGGCGCGGGCGAGATCGCTGGAGCGGTCCAGCCGGGGACTGCGGTAGCCGAGGATGCGCCGGCCGAGCCGCTGCTCGAGGGTGCTCTTCGCCAGGCGCAGCTGGCTGTCGAGGGCATCGCCGCGCAGCGGCTCGGCGCGGTGGGTCAAGCCGTGGCAGAGCACGTCGTAGCCGCTCAGGCGGGCGATGGTGCGCGGCTGGAGCTGCCGCGCCGCCCATTGCGCCACCAGCCCGAACACCGGTCGATCGCCCGAGCGCTGCTCGTCGAGTAGCCGCTCGATGCCGCGGCTGTAGGCGTAGCGCGAGGGCTCGATGTCGTGCGTCATCAGCGCCGCACTGCGATAGGGCGCGGGCCAGCGCGACAGGCGCACCAGCGACCCGCCGGCGACCAGCAGCAGACCTTTGAGCAGCTCGCCCAGCAACATGCCGCTGGCATCGGCGGGATATTCCGAAGCCGGCCAGCCATTGCTGCCGAGGCGGTGTTGAGCCCGGGCGTAGCAGGCGCTCTGGATGCGCCGCCGCACCCACGCCGGCGCGGCGTAGTAGATCGACTGGATGCCGCGCTCCAACGCCGAGCTGCGCAGCCACTCGAGCCACTGCGCTTCCGCCTCCGGATAATACGCTTCGGTCATCAGCCGAGCGTAAGCGCCGCCGGCGTCGAGCGCCGACCACACGCAGAGCGAGTCGCGCAGAACAGCCGGCTGGCAAAAATCGTTGCCGAGCAGCATGCCCGCCGGCTGTCCGCCGCCGCCCTGCTCGATGCGACAAAACGGCGTTGCCGGCAGAGCCAACAATGGTTGGCCGAGCTCACCGAAGCGCCGCGCCATCGAGCGTGGCCACAACGCGGCGTCGAGGGTGACGACTACCGGCTCCTCGACCGCCGTCGCTTTGCGGCCGAAGGCGAGACTCGCGAAGTGGACCCCGCCGCCGAGGACCAGCGAGCGCATCCGGGTCAGCCGCGCCAGTTCGATCCGCTCGAGGTCGCATCCGGCGGCGACCACCAACTCGTCGTTGGTGACGTCTTCGAGCGCTTGGACCGTACGGAAGGGAATCTTCTCCAGCTCGAGCAGCGCCGCCGTGCCGTAGAGTGACAGCGGGTCGTGTCCGTAAAGTGCGATGCCGGTGGTTCCCATCGATTCCCTCGGACCCCGCGCGCGCAGGGCAGCCCAGCGACCTAGAACTTCCGCTCCTGGAGAATTTCGGTTTCGACCTCGCGGCGCCGAGCCCGCAACTCGCGCCCGCATTTGCCGCAGACACCCTCGATCTCGTTGCCGATCCACGGCTCTTCGAGAACAGGATAGCCGCAGGCACACACCCAGCCGTGGATTCGCGCCGGCGAGCCGTACACCAGAGCGTGCGGCGGCACGTTGTGCACCACCACCGCTCCCATGCCGATCATCGCGTAGTCGCCGATCTCGATGCCGGGGCCGATCACCGCGCGGGCTCCGATGGTCACGCCGGCACCGACCTTGGTAGCCAGCGTCTCTTCGGTCGGGCCGGACGGCGCCAGTCCGTCGCCTTCGCAAGCACGGGGGTAGCGGTCGTTGGTGAAGATCACGCCCGCCGAGATCATCGCCCGGTCGGCAATGGTGACTCCGGTGCAGATGT
>DASPMH010000898.1:0-12419 GCA_035627175.1 Terriglobales bacterium
CGGCTGCAGCGAGATAGCTGCGCAAAGCCGGCGCTGCCTCCGCAGGATCGTCGAGCAGGTGGCTGGCGAGGCCTATGCCGCGTTGCGCCTCGGCACGAGCCGGGTCGGCGTCGGCGCAGCGGCGGTAGCTCTGCCGGGCGGTCTGCAGCATCTCGGTGCGGCGCGACCGGAAAGACTCGACCAGCTCGTCGGTCACCTTCTTGCCTTCGCGATGAGCCTGCTCGAAGGCAGCGGCTTCGGGATGTTGCGCCGTACCGATCTGAGCATCGCCGAGGAGACAGGGAATCCATGCCTCACTCGGCATTCGCGCTTCGATGATGGCCGCCGATTCCTGCGCAGTGGCGAATTGCTGCGCCCGTACCAGCAAGCGCAAATACTCGCGTTGGATCGACTCGGTGCGAGCGAGCAACTCGCCGGCAGAGACGGTGCCGGCGGCGGCCGGCGCGGCACGCGCGAGCTCGCGGCGCAGATACTTCGAGCGACGCCGCAGCGTCGGATGACTCGCGTAGATCGAGCTGCGATCGTCCAGTGCTGCCGGCAGGCTGTTGCGCACCGTGTCGTACAAGCTCACCGCAGCGGTGGCATCGTAACCCGCGGCGCGCGCGAGCTGCAGTCCATGGCGGTCCGCTTCCTCTTCCTGCGATCGGCTGTAGCCGCTGACCGCCATATGGATCGGCAGTCGCATCACGGCGCCGATGCCAAGTGTGGCGATCTCCGCCACTTCGGCGACGACGGCGCCGGCTTTGGAGCCGCGCGCATGCGCCAGGGAATGGCGGAAGATGACGTGCGAGGCTTCGTGTGCCAGCATCTGAGCGAGTTGAGCTTCGTTCTCGATACGGGCGAGCAGGCCGAGGCTGACGTAGACCGATCCGTTCGGCAACGCCATCGCATTGATCACCGGACTGCGCAGGATGAGGAAGCGCAGTTGCCCGTCGACCGCGGGGGGCAACAAACTCCGACCCACTTTGTCGAGGTACTGCTGAAGTGGCGGATGATCGTACAGCAGACCGGCGCGGCGAATGTCGTCATCGACCTCCGCCGCCAAGCTCAACAAGTGTCGCTCATCGTCGCTCTCGCCGAGCTGCGCCCCCGGCGCAGTCATCGGTTTGACCGAGCTCATCCCGCAGCCGCTGAGCGTAACCAAAATCACCAGTAGAAGTATTGCCCGCCCCCGCATGGTCGCGCTGTCTAGACCGGAGCCACCGCAGCTATCAAGAGGCCGGCAGCCCCAACAGGTGTGCGCCCCCGTTCCCAAGCCTCCTCAAAGGGGCAGCGGGCCGGCTCACGAGTGGCACGTGACCTGGAAGAGCTGGCGGTCTTCCAGTCGGATTGCGGTCAGCTGGCGGCCCCAGACGCAGCCGGAGTCGAGCCCGATGTAGTTGTCGCCGGCCCGCAAGCCGAGGGCCGCCCAGTGACCGAAGAGGATCGTCGCCTGCGCCAGCTTGCGTTGCGGTGCGGCGAACCACGGTAGCTGGCCCGCCGGCGCATCCTCCGGCGCGCCGGAGAATCCGTAAACGGCGCGGCCGCGAGCATCGACCATGCGGAGTCGCGTCAGCACCTCGATGGTTTCGCGATCCTCGCCATCGATCCGGCGCAGGTACTCGCGCCAGTCGTCGCTGCGCAGTCCGGCATGCACCGGCTCGGCGCGCCGCGCCACCTCCGCCCAGTCCCAGCTCGGCAGAACGCCGCCGTGTACCAGGATCGTGTCGTTTTCGCGGTGCACCAACGGGCAGTGGCGTAGCCACTCGATCAGCTCGTCACGCTCTGGCGACGCCAGGACTTCGTCGAGAGTATCGCGTTCTCTTGGCTGCGACACGCCGGCAGTGCGGTTGAGTAGATGCAGGTCGTGGTTGCCGAGCACCATCACCAGCGACTGGCGCAGCGAGAAAGCGAGCTGCAGTGCTGCGAGCGAGCGCGGTCCGCGATTGACCAGATCGCCGCATAGCCACAGCCGATCGCGCGCCGGCGAGAACTCGATCCGCGCCAGCAGTCGCTCGAGCGCATCGCAGCACCCCTGGACATCTCCGATCACATACGTCGCCATGCGCGTTCTTTAGACCATCGCCCCCTTTTTCAAAGGGGCAGGAATCCCCCTCTTTTCTAAGGAGGAGGCAAGGGGGAAGTTAAGGCGTGCCGGGGGTCTCTGCGCGGCGCCCCTTCGTTCCCTCCGTATCGCAGAAATCCCCCGCGCCTGCGGCGCTGAGGCTTTCGCCGGCGAAAAGCCTCAGCCCTTTGGGAAAGAAGGCGCACACCTGGACCCGCGGTCAGCGCAGGCGGGTAATCAAGCTCGAGGTATCCCAGCGCCCGCCCCCTTGGGCTTGGACCTCCGCGTAGAATTGATCGACGAGAGCGGCGATCGGCAAGGTTGCGCCGTTGCGTCGCGCCTCTTCGAGGACGATGGCGAGGTCCTTGCGCATCCAATCGACAGCGAAGCCGAAATCGAACTTGCCCTCAATCATCGGGCGGTGGCGGTTCTCCATCTGCCACGACTGTGCCGCGCCCTTCGAGATCACCTCGATAGCCGCGCTGGGATCGAGGCCGGCGTGCTCGGCGAAGCGAATCGCTTCGGCGAGGCTCTGCACCAGGCCGGCGATGCAGATCTGATTGACCATCTTGGTCAGCTGCCCGCTGCCGCTCGGGCCCATGCGCTTCACCATGCGCGCATAGCTGCGCATCACCGGCTCTGCCGTCGCATAGGCGGCGTTGTCGCCACCGACCATCACCGTCAGTGTGCCGTTGGCGGCGCCGACTTGCCCGCCTGACACCGGAGCGTCGAGGAATGCCGCGCCGCGGGCGCGCGCCGCGAGCTCGAGCTCGCGAGCGAGATGGGCGGAAGTGGTGGTGTGGTCGACGAAGATCGCTCCGGCAGCGAGCGAGGCGAAGGCACCGTGCGGACCGGTGGTAACCTCGCGCGCGTCCTCGTCCTTACCGACACAGGCAAAGACGATCTCGGCAGCGCTGGCAGCCGCGTCGGGCGAAGCCGCGACGGCGCCACCGTACTCGGCGTGCCACTGCGCCGCTTTCGCTGCGGTGCGATTGTAGACGGTGACCTCATGCCCGGCACGGGCGAGGTGGCCGGCCATCGGGTACCCCATCACTCCAAGCCCGAGGAAGGCAACCTTCATAGGCAACGCCTATCTTCCCCTCCCCACCCGCTCAAGCCCTCACCACCTCCGTCCAAACTCGTGCGCGTGCACGTACGCGTCCTCGTAATCGCAATCGTGATCGTACTCGTGATCGTGGCCGTACTCGTGATCGATCCAACGCCGCGCATCAAACCGCAGTCCGAGGACGAGGACGATCACGCGCACGCGCACGGACCCCCTCGAGCCTGCTAGCCCCCAATCCCGGTTGCCACCCAGCCTCTCCCGAACTACGCAACCGCAATGCCTCGCACCTTCCGCAACACCTACTTCGCCCTCCGTCACGGAATCAGCTTAGCCAACGAGCAAGGGCTGATCATCTCGTTGCCTGAGAACGGCACCTGCGGCTGGGGCCTCAGTCCCGCGGGCGCGGCGCATTGTCGCGAGCGGCTGGCGCCGCACGCCTGCGAATATTGCTTCGCACCGGAGCGGACGGTAACCATCGCGTCAGATTTCACTCGGGCGCGCGAGACGGCTGAAGTTTTCTGCGCCTTGCACGGCTTGGCGGCACCGCAGCTCGATCCGCGGCTGCGCGAGCGCTGCTTCGGTCAGCTCGAAAAGTTGCAGCAGGATGCTTACCTCGCGATCTGGGAGCAGGACGTCGTCGACGCAACCCACCATCTGAAAGGATGCGAGAGCACCGATGAGGTCGCCGCCCGCCTGCGTCAGCTGCTGGCGGAGTGCGAACAGCGCTACCAGGATCGCGACATCGTCCTGGTCTCGCACGGCGATCCGCTGCAGATCCTCGAGACGATCTTTCGCGGCCTGCCGAGCAATCGCCACCGTACCCTTAGCCATCTCGGCAACGCCGAGCTGCGCCGGCTGTGACGCCGCTGCGCACCGCGCTCTGCCGAGCGCAGCTACATTTCTGCGCGGGATCGTGCCACAACTCAGCGATCCGCATCTTTGGAGGTAGTCCATGGTCTCTCGACGCAGGCTCCTCGCTGTTCTTTCCTCGATCACGCTGGTCCTTCGCGCCGGCCCTGCTTGGGCGCCGTTTCATTTGGTGGTGATCGAAGAGGTGTTCTTCGGTACCCCCGCATGTCCCGAGGCGCAGTACGTCATGCTGCGCACCATCCAGGCGGGGCAGACACTCGTCGCCGGCCAGATGGTCAATGTGCAGACCGCCGACGGCAGCGCGGCACCTGCGTTCGGCACCTTTACCGCGCACTTGCCCAACAGCGGCGCGGAGGTCGCGATGATCATCGGCACCGCGGCGGCCGAAGAGCTGTTCGGCATCGCCTTCGATGCCGTGGTCGAGGGAGATCTCGCCTTTCCCGATGGGCGAGTCTGCTTCGGTAGGTTCGGCCCTCCGATCGCACCCGTCGACTGCGTTGCCTATGGCAACTTCACCGGCGACAACAGCGGCCACGGTGCGCCTGCGGCCGCTCCTCCGCTCGGTATGGCATTGGTGCGCATCGCCGAGACCGATGAGGATTCGACCGATTTCGTCCCGGGCGAGCCTTCGCCCGAGAACAATGCTGGCGAGGTCGGCGAGCTGGGGGAATGCGGTGGCACCGCGGCCTGCGTCGGTGATTGCAACGGCGACGGTGAAGTTACCGTCGACGAGATCATCAACGGCGTCACCTTCGCCTTGGGCGAGGGTTCGATAGCGACCTGCCCGGCGCTCGACAGCGACGGCAGCGGGAGTGTCACGGTCGATGAGATCGTCACGGCGGTGAACAACGCTCTCGACGGTTGTCCTTGAACAGCGGATCGCCGAAATCTGCCGCGCCTGCGGCGCTGCCCTCTGCGGCAAAGGGGGCGCGCACCTGAGGCGGTGAATTGCCCGACTCGATGTGCTAGCGAGCCGCGATGTCGACAACCGCGCCGTCGCTGGTCGAGCTCTCGCCTTCGAAATTCGTTCTCGGTTGTGTCGCAGTTGCAGTGGCGATTCTCGCCACTGCGCAAGCGGTGCAGCTGCCGGTGATGCTGCTCGGCATCGAGGTTCTCGCCACCATCCTCGGCTTGTTCATCTTCGGATCGATCCGCTACCGCCTCGACAAGAACGCGCTGACCTATGGCGCGCTGCTGGTGGTGCTGGCGACCTTCTGGGGCGTCTGGTGCCGACTTCGGCGATGCGCCAAACGGTTCAGGCGGAAGGCTGGCAACCCTTCTTTGCGACGCTCGGCCACTACCTGTTCACGCTCGAAGGCCTCGACGAGCTGATGCACGCCGACACCATGCTGTTCATCCTCGGCCTGACCTTCTTCGTCGCGGTGATCGCTCAGACCCGACTGCTCGAGACCTCCAGCTTCGCCATCCTACGGGCGGCACGTGGCCAGCTACTGCCGACCGTTGCCGCGATCACGGCGCTGGTCTCGGTCGCCTCGGGCATTCTCGACGGCGTCTCGATGATCGGGCTGACCATCCGCACGCTGGTGATCATCCTGTTGCTGGCGCGCGCCGACCGCAGCGCGGTGATCTATTCCGTGCTGATCTCGACCGTGGTCACGACGGTCTGCGGCATGTGGCTGGCGTACGGCGAGCCGCCGAACCTGATCATGAAGTCGAACCTCGAGCCGCACCTGACCGACGCTTTCTTCCTGCGTTACTGCGCGCCGATGGCGTTCGCCAGCTATGTCGTTGTGATCATCAGCCTCGGACGCTGGCTGCGCGGCAAACGGGTCGCGCTCGACCAACTCGATGTTCTCGATATCTATGCCGCCGACGTGCGCTTTCTCCAGGCACAGCGGCACGGCGAGGTGATGTCGCCGGTCGAGTTCGTCGAAGCGCACGCCGATGCTCTGGGAGATCAGGCCGAGCCGGTGCTCGCCCGCTTGAAGCGGGGCGATCCGCTCGGTGCGGCCATGGTCGCCGAGCACGTTGCCGAGACGACTCGGCGCAAGGTTTTGGGCGCCTTCCTTGCCGCCGAGTTGGCGGAGCCGCTCGACCGGCATTACCTCGCCGCGGCGCAACACGACTACCGCGCGGCCGATCGGGCTGACGATCCGGTCGAGGTGGCGCTCGCCGACATTCGCAAGCAGCGGGTGCGCGCGCAGATCGTCGGCGGGCTCGCCTTCATTCCTTTCATCGGCCTGCTCGTCACCCACGCCATCGACCACGACTTCCGCCTGTTCTGGGCCTCCTTTGCGGGATTCGCCGTGGCGATCCTGGGCATTGTGCATATTCCTCGGATGCGCCGGCTGGCGATCCACGAAGCACGCCACGAGTTCGCCGAGTACTATTTCCTCTTCCCGCTGTTCATCTCGATCACGCTGCTGCAGACCGCCGGCTTCTTCGACATCCTCAAATCGGTGCTGCATGCGGGCATCGCCTTGCTCGGACCGTCGCACGTCGCTTGGATTCAATTCTTCAATGCCACCTGGCTGTCGGCAGTGCTCGACAACAACGTCGTGGCGGACTTTGCCGGCCGGGCGCTGATCGGACTCGACGTCGAGCTGTTGCGCTACTTCGCCATGGCGCAGATTGCCGGCTACGCGCTCGGCGGCTGCTGGACCCACATCGGCTGCGCCCAATCGGTGGTCGCCTATGCCTTCGTCCAGCGCAACATCGACGAGCACTACACGCCCTTTCAGTGGATCCGGCTGATGACGCCGACGCTGGCGACGTTACTGGTGGTGCTGTCGGTGTTCGTCTACCTCGAAGGCTGGCTGCTCGGTTGAGCTGGACCTTCAACCTATAGCGCCGCGATCGCGTTGCCGGCGAGATAGCCGGTCGACCAGGCCCACTGAAAGTTGAAGCCGCCGATGCGTCCGTCGCAGTCGAGCATCTCGCCGATCAGATACAGGCCCGGTGTTTTGCGTGACTGCATGGTGCGGTAATCGATTTCATCGAGCGGGACTCCGCCGGCGGTGACCTCGGCGAAGTCCCAGCCGCGGGCTCGCTCGACCGGCAGCTCGAGCGCCGCCAGCACCTGCACCAGTTTGCGGCGGTGGGCTTTGCTCAGCTCGGCGAGAGGAGTGGCGGCGACGCCGGCATAATCGCCAAGCGCTGCCGCGAGACGCGCCGGCAGCAGCCCTTCGAGGTAGCTCGGCGGTCGCTGCCGCGGATGCGCACGGCTAGCCGCAACCAACCGCGCATCGATCGCCGCCGCATCATTGCCGGGGAAAAAGTTGCACACGATGGAGCTGGGCTCGGTAGAGCGCGGCGGCGTGCCGAGGCGAGCCACGTGCCCGGCCATGTAGCTGCGCTCTGGCTTGTCCACCGTAGCCTTGGCGAAGGTGGAAGAGCGCGGCGGCACGCTGCGGTCGCCCCCCTCCGGCGGCGTGGTGCTGGACTCCGTCGTACCCTCGGCCTCGCAATCCTTCGCGTCTACGGCGCTGCCTCCTTGCGCAAAGGAGGCAAATAGGTAGTGGCGACTGGCGTCGAGAACCACCGGCCCGCTGATGCCGAAATGGGTAAACAGCAAGCTGCCACAGCGTCGGTCGGCGAGCTTGCCGCTGGCGAAGGTCGATAGCTCGACGAGATGCGACAATCCCGAGAGCGAGCCGTGGAAGAAGTCGGCGCGCAACACCAGCGGCACCAGCGCCGGAAAAGTCGGCGTGACGGTGTGGCCGAGCCCGCGGACGACCTGCCAGCCATGGCCATCGCTGCCGGTGCGCGGCAGCGAGCGGCCGCCGGTGGCGAGCACCAGCCGCCGACATACGATCGCTTCACCGTCGGTGGGGTGAAGGCGGAACCCTTCTGCGATGCGCTCGATCGCGGCGAGACGCCACTTGGTGACGATATCGACGTTCAGCTCGGCGCAGCGGCGCAGCAGAGCGTCGACGACGGTGCGCGCGCTGTCGGTCACCGGGAAGAGCTTGCCGTGTTGCTCCGTTTTCAATTGTACGCCGAGCGACTCGAACCAGGCCCTGGCGGCGTGCTCGTCGAAGGCCGCGAGGATGTTGCGCACCACCGGTTGGCGACCGTTGAAATCGCGCGGCGATACCGCGGCGTTGGTGACATTGCAGCGGCCGCCGCCTGAGATCAGGATTTTGGCTCCGACTTTTGCCGCACCCTCGAGCACGTGAACGCGGGCTCCCGCTTGGGCCGCAAAGATCGCCGCCGACAGACCGGCGGCCCCAGCCCCCACGACAACGCAATCGCACTGCATCGCCGCACCATGCCGGTGCGATCGCACCACGCCAAGCGTAGCTGGCGCTCGGTAGAGCGCGGCAGGCCGCCTGTAGCTGCGCTCGGTAGAGCGCGGCAGGCCGCCTGTAGCTGCGCTCGGTAGAGCGCCGCAGGCCGCCTGTAGCTGCGCTCGGTAGAGCGCGGCAGGCCGCCTGTAGCTGCGCTCGGTAGAGCGCGGCAGGCCGCCTGTAGCTGCGCTCGGTAGAGCGCCGCAGGCCGCCTGTAGCTGCGCTCGGTAGAGCGCGGCAGGCCGACTGTAGCTGCGCTCGGTAGAGCGCGGCAGGCCGACTGTAGCTGCGCTCGGTAGAGCCCGGCAGGCCGACTGTAGCTGCGCTCGGTAGAGCGCGGCAGGGCGAGTCAGGTCCGGCGCTCACTCGACACGTGAGGCCCACGCGGTGCAAAACCCCCGCGCCTGCGGCACTGACCCTTTGGGAAAAGGGGCGCACACCTTCCCCTCGGAGTACCTGACGCGGTTGACAATGCACTTCCCCAACTTACTTTCGCTGTCGCTAGCGACAACTCGAAACACCGGCCGGTGTCATTTTCTTTAGGAGGTTCGGCAATGGCACGCGTAGGATTCACACCAGTGGATAGTTTGAGCCGTCTCCAGGAGGAGCTCGATCGCTTCTTCGGACGGCCTCTGTTCGACTTTGGCTTGTCCGGTCCCAACGTTTTCCCGTTGATCAACGTCTTCACCGACCAGGACGGTTGGGTCGTGCGGGCCGAGGTACCGGGCGTGCAGCCCGATCAAGTCGAGATCGAAATCGAGCCTCGGGCTCTGAAAATCTCGGGCGAACGCAAGAGCCCGACCGAAGACATGCCTGGTGGCTTGCACCGCCGCGAGCGCCGCTTCGGCAAGTTCTCCCGCACGGTGCAACTGCCGCGCGATCTCGATGTTCAGCAAGCGACCGCCGAGATCAAGCACGGCGTGTTGACGATCCGCATTCCCAAGGCCGCTGCGGCCAAGCCGCGGCTGGTCGAGATCAAGGCGGCGTGACGGATCTATTCCATTGGAGGTTGGAACAATGACTACGAATGAGCTCACTCCCAGCGAAAAGAAGGAGGTATCGGGGTACGAGCAAGTGCGCCAAGGTCGCTACTTCGTTCCCGATGTCGACATCCGCGAAGATGAGAACGGCTTGCGGCTCTATGCCGACGTACCGGGTGCGGATCCGGAGAAGATCTCCGTCGAGATCCGCGACGATGTGCTCAGCCTGCAGGGCGAGGTCAACGTCGAGCCCTATCAGGGGCTGTCGCCGATCTACACCGAGTACAAGATCGGCCACTACCTGCGGCGCTTCACCTTGCCGCGCGGCTCGGATTACGACCAGGAGCGCATCAGCGCACGGTTGGTCGACGGCGTGCTCGAAGTCGAGCTGCCCAAGGCCGAACGCGCCAAGCCGCGTCGCATCGCCATCACCACCACGGCTTGATTCGACCGCCGTACCTCCGCGCCGATGGGGCCGCCGCTGCCACGCGGCGGCCCCATCGTTTTTCTGTGCGCGGGGGGCTTGTTTTCCTTGGGCAAGCCGCGATCTTGGGAAGCTACTTAGTGGAGGTGCTCAAATGGCCCGAATCGGCTTGCTCGCGACCGCGATCGCTCTGTCGATGGTAACGTCTCTCGCTCTGGCAGACGAAGCCAAGGACGACAGCCAGTACCAACTGCTGGTGCAGATGAAGGACGCCAAGGGCCAGAGTGTCGGGGTGGTTCGCCTGCATGAGACGCCGCAAGGCGTGTTGATGCACGCCGACTTCACCGGTTTGCCCAAAGGGCCGCACGCTTTCCACATCCACGAGGTCGGCAAGTGTGAGCCGCCGTTCGACTCGGCCGGCGGACACTACAATCCCGACAACAAGGGCCACGGCTTCGCCAATGCCAAGGGTGCGCACGCCGGCGATCTTCCCAACATCCACGTACCCGAGTCGGGCAAAGTGACGATCGAGGTAATCGCCCGCGACGTCCAGCTGCGCGCCGGCAACAACAAGCTGACCGACGGCGATGGCTCGGCATTGGTGGTGCATGCCTCCGCCGACGACAATCAGAGCGATCCCGCGGGTAACGCCGGCGCACGGATCGCCTGTGGCGTCATCTCCGCCGAGCCCTGAGCGCGCTCTCTCTACCAGCGGATACGCCAGACGCTGAGGCTTTCACCACGTGCCGGCGTCTGCTCGAGCTTCTCGAAGTGTTGCAGGAACTGCCCGTCGAGCAACAGCAACCGCGGCAGCACCGTACCGATCAAATTGGCTGCGCCGACGATGATCCGCCCCTTCTCGCCATCGATGACCGCGGCGTAGGGCTGCTGCGGATCATCGCCTCTGGCGACTGCGATTTCGGGTCCGAGCACCATCGTCGTCGCCGGCGGCTGCTCGACGATCGTCCTCGCCTCGCCACGGCGAAACTGCAGGCGCGCACTCTCCGGCGCGCCCGGCCGGTATTTCAGCCCGACCAGCAGCGAGCCGTTCGGTTCCGGCCGGGCGCGAATGACGCAGGTCATTTCTCCGCCTTCGGCCGGGCGACAGCTGTTCCACATCGCGACGAATGGACGCCGCGGCGAGACGAAGCGTTCGATCGCCGCCGGGTCGCGTAGTGTCCGCGCCTGCGCCAGCAGCGACGGGGCCTCCTCCGCGGTGAAGCCGAGCCGGCTGCGCATCGCCGCCAACGCCTCTTCGTCGGGGAGATCGCGCAGACGGTGCACCAACTCGGCACGTGAAACGTCCCAGGCACCGCGGTTGAGCAGATCGAGGTTGCGCAGCAGAATCGTGCTCAACACGAGATACGCCGGAGGGGGATCACAATGGGTCGCGGCCAGGATCTCTGCGCGTTGCTGGTCATCGATGCCGAGTTGCGCCAACCGCTCGGCTGCGGCTGAGCGGTCCAACGAAGCGAGCTCGACGACCGCACCATATGCCGCGATACCGTCGAGCCCCGCCGCAAGCAGTCGCCGGTAGGCGCCGCGTTCGCCTTCCGGCGCCGGCACCACATCCGGGCCGCAGCTGAGCATCCGCAGGAGACCGATCGCTTCTTGTTCGCTATTGGCAAGCAGCGCGCGGGCGAACCAATGCGGCGCGCGAGTCATTACCGATGCTCCGTCCATCAACACCGGCCGCTCGGCCGCGTACTGGATCCAGTAGCCGTAATCCCACCAAGAATGGACGATCGCATTCGTCGGAGCGCGCTCGCCGATGCCGGCGAGGATGTCCCACCAGGCATCGTTGAGTCGCGGCACGGCGCGCCCGGCTTGCTCGAACCCGCGCTGCAGCGGAGTTGCCACCAGCAGCGCCATGCCGGCGGTCGCCACTAGCACCCCGGCGGGTCGGCGCCAGGCCCACATCGCTTGCTGGGCCAGGTAGCCCGCGCCGCCACCGGCAGCGATGCCGACCGCCGGTGCCAGCAGCAGCGCCAAGCGTATCGAAGCGCTGGCGGCGTAGATGCCGGCCGCCAGCCACACCGCGACCACCAGCGCGGCGGATGCCGGTGCGGATCCGTCTTCATCGATAAGCCAGCGCCACATCGAGGCCATGGCAAAGGGGACTGCGACCGCGACACCGCGCAGCGCGTCGTTCTCGGGAGGATAGGCGAGAAGCAAAGCGAGCCATGCAGCGGCCGCCGCTAAGGCAGCGACCCCAGCCGGCGCCGACCCGCGCCGCGGCAGCCGCAGCAGCATGAGACCGAGCACCGCTGCGTAGACCCAGCCTCTACCGCCGAGCATCCGCACCAGCGAGGCCAACGAAGGGCGCTGGGTTTCGGTTATGTAGCGCAAGCCGTCGGGGAAGATGGCGGCGGTGTCGGCCAGGGGTTGGGCTGTGCTCGTTGCAAGAGGAAGCAACCTCAGAGCGGCGTCGAGTCCTTGGACAATCAGCACCACTCCGAAGGTTGCCGCAAAGACGGTCGCCGCCATGGTCAGATGACGTCCGATCATCCGGATCGAATCACCGGCGATGCCGACCTGGGTCCGCCGCCATGCTGCGCTGACGCCTTGACCGAGATGATCGAGCGCCGCCGCAAGAAATCCGAGAGCCACCACGCCGGCAGTGAACAGCCAGCCGCTCCAGACGCAGGCTTGCAGTCCCAGCGCAGTGCCGGCGATCGCGGCGGAAAACAGCGCCTGCGCGCGCACCGGCGCCGCGAGCGCAGACATGGTCGCGGCGATCGCCCAGGCCGGCAAGGCGACGTTCCAGATGTCGTTGTCGCCGCCG
>DASPMH010000899.1:0-7256 GCA_035627175.1 Terriglobales bacterium
AGAATTTCGAGAAGCCGACGTTTCATCCTTGTCGTCGGTCCGCAGGCCATTCGTCGCTGACAGCGGCATGATCGCTTGCGCGTAGGCTCCTCACCAGCGTGTCGATCGACAGCACCGCCCGCCCAGCGTACTGGATCGCCCGTGCGGCGCGCAGTTGGCGGTGACATTGCACCCGGTGCGCCAAGGTGAGGGCGGCGAGATGGAGGTGCTCGGCTACGCTGAGATCGCGATGCCACGGGGTGCGGCGCCGAGCGCGGAAGTAACGGCGGGAGAGTGGAAGCCAATGCTTGGCTTCGCCCCAGGGCTTCTGCGAGCCGGCGAAGTGAATGATCTTCGGTTGGCGGTAGGCAGAACGGAGCTCGCCCGTCGAGTAGCCAGAGCGCGGTTCCGCCTCGAGAACATAGCTATCGGGCCCACCGTGGACATTCCACGCTGGGTGGGCGAGGGCGATCGCGCCGTCGAGTACGACGTTGAGCGCGTCCTGCTCGAAAAAATGGGCCGCTGGATTCGTTCGGATCCAGCTCGTGCATCGCTGGCCAAGGTCGAGAGCGCGGCAACGTGCAACATCATAGAGCAGCACGCCGGCGTTGATGTAATGGGGGCGCATCCACAGCTCGTGCGCCACCTCGACCGATCGCGGCAGCATCGACCAGAATTGCGAACAGCCGACCCAGCTGTCGCGCACGCCGGCGAGCGCGGCATCACCGAGCTCGATTTCCCACATCGGCCAAAGAACGTCCTCGACCACCAGATCGCCATCGAGGTACAGCACACGCTCGCAAACATCGGCGAGCAGGTCGGGCAGGTGGATCTTCGCAATCGTCGGGTTGACATCGGCCGGCCAATCAGCGGCGGCAAGAACTGCATCCGCAGCCACCAAGTTGACCACCAGCCCCGCGGCTCGAGACAGTTCGCGTGCGCTGCGGATCGCTTGACGATCCATTCGGACATGTACCCAGTGCACCCGCAGGGAGGCTGGGTCGTGCCAACGCAAGATCGAATGGAGCATCACGCCAACGGTCTCGACGTAGGTGGAATCCGAAACGACCGCCAAGTCGATGATCGGTGTCTGCGATGGCCGGTGGGCTGGTGGCAGGTAGGTCTCGGTCATCCGATTCTCTAAGCCGTGCCGCGACCCTATCTCTAGCCGCCGAAGGGCTGCAATCGCTCGGGCGCTGCGGAGCCGGGTGGGGCGCTCGCATTGCATCGGTCGCCGACATCGTGAAGATGGGTGACCGTGATTTCGCCGCGCCTCCTTCTGCTAATCGTTTGTCTCGCCGGCTCTTGTGGCGCGGCGACCCCGCTGTCGGCGCAGACCACCGAAGCGGCCGCGGCGGCAACGCCGACGGCGGCGCCGATCCCGGTCGCTGAGATCGCCAGCCGCGCCGGTGAAGTTGCCGCGACTCTGCACGAGGTCGAGGGGCGGCTGCAGCCCGACCCGATCGTGGTCGAGATCGCGGCGAAGCTCCCCGAGCGCGCCAAGCAGATCAGCGAAGAAGCCCCGGCGGCGCTGCGCCTGCTCGACACCCAGCCGCCGTTGGAGACGATCGAGTCGCTGGCGAAGCCTTGGCAAGAACGCGAGGTCGAGCTGCGCGGCTGGAACGATGTCCTGATCGGCCGGTCGCAACAGCTCGAGCAGATCCTTCAACAGCTCGCCGAGCTCAATCGTGTGTGGAAAGCGACCCGCAAAAGCCTCGAGGCGGATACTCCGCCGACGATCGAAGAGCGGGCCCGCCTGACGGTGACCGCAATCACCGACACCTCCAAAGCGGTGCGGGCGCAGCGTGCCGAGATCCTGACCATGCAGGACAGCGCCAGCGCCCAGCTCGCCTCGATCGCCGAGGTCCTGCGGTTGGTGACCCGTGCCCGCGCGCTGCGGGTGCAAAATCTTTTCTCGCGCGACGCCCCGCCGATCTGGGAGCTGGCGGCGGCGCAAGACCAATCGGCGGAGGTCACCGATCGATTGCGCATGCTCGGCGCGGCGCAGAGCACCGGCTTGGTCGAGTTCGCCCGCAATCGCTGGAGCTCTCTGGCTCTGCATCTTGCCGGCGTTCTCGTGCTCGCGTTTTTATTGGTGCGAGCGCGACGCAGCGTGCACGATCTGGTCGAGCAGGCGAACGTCTGGATCGAGGTCCAGATCCTCGAGCTGCCCTTCTCGACCGCGGTGCTGCTCGGCCTGAGCCTCTTTCCTTGGATTCAGCCGCAAGCTCCGCCGATTGCCGACGAGCTGGTCGGCTTGCTCGCCCTGCTCCCGGTGGTGCGCCTGGTGCGGCAGCTGGTCGGACCGCGACTGCACCCCTGGATCAACGCGCTTGCCTGTTTCTATGTCATCGATCGCCTCCGCGCCGTAGTCGCGACCGCATCCCTGCTCGAGCAACTGATCTTTCTCGGCGAGATGGTGTTGGCAGTGGCGCTGCTGCTCTCGCTGCTGCGGCCGTGGCGCATCGCCAAGGTCGAGGCGGAGGTCGGCGCCAAGACGGCACGGGTCATCCGCCAGGGCGGACCGGTGCTGGCGGCGCTGTTCTTTGTCGCCTTCTGCGCCAGCGCACTCGGCTTCGGCCAACTCGGGCGGCTGCTCGGCGGCGGCGCCCTGCGCAGCTTGTATCTCGGCATCACCCTCTATGCCGGGGTCCGTGCCATGGAGGGCGTGCTGGCGTATTTGCTGAGCACCGCTCCGCTGCGCGACCTCAATCTGGTGGCGCGGCACCGCGCTCTGGTGTTTCTGCGCTTGCAGCGCGTTTTGCGATGGCTTGCGCTCGCCGGCTGGCTGATCGGCACGCTCACGAGTCTCGGGCTGCTCGAGCTGGTGGGCGGCAGCGTCGCCGGCGTTCTCGGCGCACAATTCAGCCGCGGCAGCTTCACCGTCTCGATCGGCGATCTGGTCGCCTTCGTCGTGACCATCTGGCTGGCCTTCGGCTTATCGCGGCTGATTCGCTTCGCGCTCGAAGAGGATGTCTATCCGCGCTTGCGGGTTGCCAGCGGCGTCCCCTACGCGCTGTCGCGACTGGTGCACTATTTCGTGCTGGCGATCGGCTTCGTCGTTGCTACCGCGATGATCGGCATCGATGTCGACCGGCTCGCCTTGCTCCTCGGGGCCTTCGGCGTCGGCATCGGCTTCGGTCTGCAGAACATCGTCAACAACTTCGTCTCGGGTATCATCCTGCTGTTCGAGCGGCCGGTGCAGGTCGGCAACGTCGTCCAGCTCGGCGCCTTGAACGGCAAGATCGAACGCATCGGCATCCGTTCGAGCACGGTGCGCACCGGCGACGGCGCCGAGGTGATCGTGCCCAACGCGACGCTGATCTCCGACACGGTCACCAACATGACCCCTTCCGACCGACCGCGCATGGTGGCGGTTCAGGTCGGCGTCGCCTACGGCAGCGATCCGCACCAGGTCACCGAGCTGCTCGAATCGGTGGTGCGCCAGCGCAGCGCAGTGCTGCGCGAGCCGGCACCGCGGGCTCTGCTGTTGCGTTTCGGCGAGAGCGCCATCGACTTCGAGCTGCAGGTCTGGATCGGCGGCTTGCTCAATCCAGGCCACATCCGCAGCGACATCAACATCGCCGTCCACGACGCCCTCAAGCAAGCCAACATCGAGATTCCCTTCCCGCAAAGAGAAATCCGCCTGCGAGAACCGTCCTCTCCCCCATGAGCAGTTTTGCGAACGGGAGAGCTAGAGAGGGGGCGATGATCTGGCCGAAGAGAGGACACCGATGCGATACCTACACACGATGGTGCGAGTCAGCGATCTCGCCGCTTCCCTCGAGTTCTACTGTGACAAGCTCGGGCTGCGCGAGATCCGTCGCTACGACGTACCCGCCGGCCGCTTTACCCTGGTTTTCCTAGCAGCCCCCGGAGACGAATCCGCGCAGGTCGAGCTGACCTACAACTGGGATCCGGAGACCTACACCGGCGGCCGCAACTTCGGCCATCTCGCCTACCAAGTCGACGACATCTACGCGACGTGCCAGCGCCTGATGGACGCGGGAGTCGTGATCCATCGCCCGCCCCGCGACGGGCACATGGCTTTCGTCCGCTCGCCCGACGGCATTTCGATCGAGCTGCTCCAAGCCGGCGAGCCGCTGCCGCCGCGCGAGCCCTGGCAGTCGATGCCCAACACCGGCACCTGGTGAGAAGCATGTCGATTTTCGCAGACAAGGTTTGGTGGATCACCGGCGCGTCCTCCGGCATCGGCGCGGCATTGGCCGAGGCGCTCGCAGCGAAACGGGCTCGGCTGATCCTGTCGGGTCGTAATCAGACGGCATTGCAGGATGTCGCCGGGCACTGCGGCGGAGAGTCGCTGACGTTGCCGTTCGAAGCGGCCGACTTCGCCCGCATTCCGCAATTGGTCGAGCAAGCCTGGAGCTGGAGCGCGCCTCACGGCGGCGTCTTCGGACTGATCAACAACGCCGGCATCTCGCAGCGCTCGCTCGCTGTCGACACGGACTTCGCGGTGTTCGAGCGCATCGTCGCCATCGACCTGCTCGCGCCGATCGGCCTGACACAGGCGCTGCTGCCGCGGATGGTCGCCGCCGGCGGCGGTCGCATCGTCGCCATCTCCAGTGTCGCCGGCATCATCGGCGCGCCGCTGCGCGCCGCCTACAGCGCCGCCAAGGCCGGTTTGATCGGCTACCACGACAGCGTCCGCGCCGAGACTGCGCATCTGGGCATCGGTGTACTGGTGGTCGCGCCGGGCTCGGTGCGCACCAACGTCTCGAAGAACGCGCTCGATGCGAAGGCGCAGCCACGCGGCTTCAGCGATCCGGCGATCGACAACGGCATAGAGCCGCAAGTGGTCGCGCAGCGGATCGTCGCGGCGCTCGCCAACGGCGAGCGCGAGCTGGTGCTCGCCGAGGGGGCAGAGGCGGTAGCGGCCCAGCTCCGCCGCAGCAATCCCGACCAGCTCTTCGACCTGATGGCCCAGCTGGTCGCCAGCGGCTACGCCCAACGCCTCGGCGCCACCGACGATTAGTCGTTGTCGCTGTAGCGCGGCAGGCGCGCTCGGAGAGCGCGCGCTACAGCGAGGGTTGCTGGCGGGAGCTGGGGAATTCGAGTAGAAACGGCGCCTTCGCGAGCTTCGGCGCCGCGATCAATCCGCTTTCGGAGGTTACGCGTGTCGGTACGCAGCACTTTGGATCAGGCTCTCAGCGACACCCGTTCCGCGCCGCCGGCGGAGCTCGACGCGGCGCGGGCGTGGGTGGCGCGCACCGAGATCCTGCTCGAGTGGATCAGTCAGCATCCCAAGCTGGTCGAGATCAATTGCGAAGCGGCGCAGCTGCTCGGCCAGCTGCGCAGCGAGGCGGTGTCGGCAATCGACGTCGATTACCGCGGCATCGCCAAGCGCGAGAAGCCCGGCAACGACCAGACCGACTCCTGATTCGCTCCGACTTGCCAGCGGCCCCCGGCGCAGGCAAATCACGGCGGTGGACGGAGGTGGAGGATGAAGAAACGTATCGCGCTAGCTGTGCTGCTGGCGAGCTTAGCCGCAAACCGCGCCGACGCGGCGACGGCGACTGAGGAGGCCTGGGCCGATTTCGGCTTCGGTCTGGCGGCGGTCGCGGTCAACAGCGTCTATATCCCCGCCAAGATCGCCTATGCGGCGGTCGGTGGGCTGGTCGGCGCGGTCGCACTCGGCGTCACCGGCGGCAACATGGATGCCGCCGACGGGATCTGGGGACCGGCGCTCGGTGGCGACTACGTCGTCACCGCCAATATGATCAAAGGCGACCGCCCGCTGCACTTCATCGGCGCACGCCCCTCGCCCGCTCCCGCAGACGACTTCTAGACTCGCGGCTACTTAGGCTCCTCCACCCGTCCAATCGCGCCAAGGAACTTCTCGTGAATGACCTCCCAGGCGAGGCGGTAGAGCTGGTCGCGGTCCTTGTGATTGGCGAGAAAGCCGATCGGGATCTGGAAGGCGCCCTTGTCGCGGAGATTGCCGCCACCGTAGTGCGAGCCGCGCTCCTCGTCGATGCCGAAGGCCTTCTTCAAGAACGAGTCGGGGTTGATCTGATCGCTGCGCGTCCGCAGCGAGCCGTCGACGGTCTTGCCTTCGACGATGCCGAACACCAGCACCGTGTCGATGCCCTCGCGTGACAGCAGAAAGTCTGCTGCCTGCGGAATACCGTCGCGGTGCTCCTTGCGGACAAAGCCGACGTCGCTGAACAAGAAGTTGTCGTAGACTCGCTTGCGCTCGAGCGCCGCCTGGATCATGTCCATCACCGCCGGGCTGAGCGACTGCGCCGAGACGCGCTTGAGCAGCTCCTCGTCGACGGCATTCCACAAATAGGCACAGGCCTCGAAATCGAGCTTGGTCGCGCGCAACAGCAGGCCGGTGTCCGAGCGGATGCCGTGCATCAGAGCGGTCGCCAAACGGGCGTGGCCGGGGTCGCCGTCGTCGAGGCCGACCGGGTACGCCTGGCGGAGGTAGTCGGAGAAAATGGCACAGGTCGAGCCAGCCGTCTCGCGGATGTCGACGAACTCGGCCGCGGGATCGCCGATCTTCTTATGGTGGTCGACGAAAGCCACAAAAGTCTTGCCCTCGAGCTCGTCGTCAATCGGGCATTCGGCGCGGGCGCTGTCGACGAAGGCATAGAGGGAATACGGCTCGAGGTCGAAGCGTTCGTCATAGAGGTGCAGGTCGACCGCCAGGCGTTTCACCAAAGCGCGGTTTTCCTGGTGGCTGACCTCGTGGAAAGACAGCAAGGTCGCTTCGATCTCGAAGGTCTCGGCGAGGAACTGCAGCGCCAAGCCGGAGGCGATGTTGTCTGGATCAGGGTAGCCGTTGAGCAGCACCAGCAGCTTTTCGCCACGGTGGCGCTCGAGGGCTGCCGACAGCTCGCCCCAAGGATTTCTCGGGGTCGACGGCTCGGGGCGGCGGACCGCCCGCAGGCGATTTTCAGCGGTGGAATCCGGAACGGATTCAGCCATGATTCTCCTTGCAGGGATGCACGCTGGCCGCGGGCGCGGCGGCGCGTCGATTTCTGGCAACGAAGGCCATCGAAGAGGCGCAGCTATAGCAGCCGGGTCGCCGTCAGCCAAGGCTAGATTGCCGACCTCACAGGCGCTGCAAAGTATGGCCGATCCGTTCGATGGCGTCAGTCGCCTCCGGCAGGAGGATCTCGAAGGCATGCCAAACGTGGATCATGTCATCGTAGACGTCGACCGAGACCTCGACCTTCGCGGCGCGCGCCCGCTCGGCAAAACGCAAGCTGTCGTCGAGCAGCACCTCGGCGGTGCCGACCTGCAACAACAGC
>DASPMH010000900.1:0-2795 GCA_035627175.1 Terriglobales bacterium
GTGAATCAGTGCAGGACGTGCTCACCGCTCATCACAGCCTCGAAAAGCACGCGGTCGTGGCGGGCCACGGGATTGAACGGGCGTACGCGAAACTCCGTCGGGTCGTTGATTACCGTCTCGGCCGCCGTCGGTGCACGTAGCGACAATTCGCGCGATTCTTTGCGAGGTCGAAGAATTGCGCGAATTGTCGCTACGTGCACCTTAGCGGGCGCGGCGGGTGACGCTGAGGACGCCCGCAGCGATCAGCATCGCCGCCAGCATTGTCAGCACCTGGAGCGACATGGACGGCGCCGGGCTGACCCCCGAGGGCACAAAGGCAATCGCATCGAGTCGGTCGAAGGTTTGCCCGAGGGTCGTGACCGCCCCGGTGCTGGTATTGATGGTCACCAGGAACGAATCGAATCCATTGAGCGAACTACTGAAGTTCTGCACCGCACCATAGAGGATCCCGCTCGAGTTGAATGCCAGCGCCGACACCGACGCATCGGCGCTCCCCGGCATCCCAGTCAGCGTCGCGATCATGGTCGAGATGGCGGTCGACGGGTCGACGCTGAAAAGCGCGGCCGAGTCGGCACTGTCGTCGGTCGCCGCTCCGAACATCTCGCCAGCAACGTTCGAAGCCAGGCCATTGCCGTCGACAAACGTAAGGCGTCCGGTATTCGAGCCGACCAAGGTCGCCGCCCCGGTCGCTGGGTCGATCGAGTACAATCCCCGCGTCCCGCTGAAACCCGACCAGCCATAGAGCGTGCCGGCGGGATCGAAGGTCAGATCGGCCATCGGCGTGTCGACGCCTGACGGGCCGATCAGCGTTCCGGCACCGGTCGTAGTGTCGATCGACACCAGGCTGCGAGCATCCGAGGCAGGATTGTTGCCCGTCGAGCCGTAGAGCGTTCCGCTGGTCACGTCGTAGGCGAGGCCGGTGATCGAGAATCCGATCGGCCCGACGGTCGACACGACCGCACCGTCGGTTGGATCGAGAATGTACAGGGTGGAAAGCACGCCACCGCCGCCGTTGGCCGCGTACAACGTCTGCCCCGCCGCAGGTGCCACCATCAGGCTCAGCGCCAACAAGGTCTGAATCATCCGCCGCATCGCGATCCTCCAGGCCAGGCGCTGGTACCAATCCGCCAACGAAAATGCCAGGCAAGGAGCCCTCACCGACATGGCTCTCAGTCAAACAGGTGCCGGCAAATCATCAGATCCTCGAGACTGCCTCGAGGCGGCCCTTCTTGATCTGAAGGCGGCCAACTCCCAATCCGTGCGGCTGCGCCCCTGCTGAAACCATCACCTATCGTCTCTCGAACACGTCGCGGCATGGTATGGAGCGGCGCGATGGAATCGCTGCTCGCTCGCCTACGCTGGAGTGCCTATTTGGCAGTACAACTCCGAGGTCAGGCGTATTTCCCGTTCCGGCGGCGCGCCGAGATCGCGGCGGCGCAAGGTCGCAACCTCGCCGCCATCGTCCGCCACGCTCAGCGCACCGTCCCTTATTATCGGGAGACGCTTGGCCGAATGAATCTCACGCCCGCGGACCTGCGTAGCGTCGCGGACCTGAGGAGATTGCCGCTGATCGAACGCTCTCAGTTGCAGCGAGACCCCGAGTATTTTGTCTCTGAAGCGGTGAAGCGATCGGACTGTCTCGAGCTGCGGACCGGCGGCAGCACCGGCGTTCCCTGCACCATTTACCACGACCCCCGCGCCCTGTTCGCCAACGCCGCCCACGGCGAACGCGAACGTTCGATGATCACCCGATTGGTCGGCAAGCGGTTCGGATACCGCGAGACGGTGATCGGCTCGCCGACGACCACCGATGCCGTGGTGCAGGATTTCTGCGCGCGCCGGGCGTTGTTCCCCAGGGGTGTGCGGATCGAGCGGCAATATCTGTCCCTGCTCGAGCCGCCCGAGCGTTCGATCGCGCGTATCAACGAATTCCGCCCGGATGTTCTTCGTTCGTACGGATCGTATCTCGAAGTGCTGTTTCCCCATGCGTTGAAAGCTGCGGTCCACATCCATCGTCCGAAGGTACTCGTCTACAGCTCCGATGGCCTATCCGCTGCTGTTCGCCAACTGATCCGCCGGCACTTCGAAATTCCGGTACTCAGCACCTACGAGGCCGTCGAAGCGTTCAAAATCGGCTTCGAATGCTTGGCAGGTGAAGGGCTTCATTTGAACGAGGACCTCTACCCTCTGCGGATCGTCGATGCGGACGGTGCCGACCGCCGCGACGGCGAAAGCGGCGACGTCGTCGTTTCCAACCTGGTCAATTACGCCACGGTGCTGCTCAATTATCGGCTCGGTGACATCGCGCAGCGCTTGACCGACGACCCATGCCCGTGTGGCCGCAAACTGGCGCGTTTATCCGCGCCCGAGGGCCGCAACGACGAATATCTGCGGCTGCCCTCGGGACAGGTGATCCATCCTCAAGCGGTGCGCACCATTCTCGTCGGCCATCCGCACATCTGGCGCTTCCAGGTCGTACAACGGACGGCGTCGGAGCTGCAGGTGAAGATTGTCGCCGCGGTCGGTGCGGAGCGCGGCGCGATGAAATCCGACCTGAGTGAACGACTCGCCAAGACGCTTGGCAACCAGATCCGAATCGAGATTATCTTCGTCGAGGCTATCGCATCCGCGGGTTCGAACAAATTTCGGGTCGTAGTATCGAGCGCCTGACCCGGCAAAACCGCAGCCGATGCGCCGGAATCGCGCGAATTGTCGCTACGTGCACAAAGGCGAATTGCCGAGCGGCACAACTTCTGAGCTCGCGACCCAGCGGCAGGCTTCGACCAATACCGGCA
>DASPMH010000901.1:0-2702 GCA_035627175.1 Terriglobales bacterium
AGCCCAGCGGCGAGCGCCTCGGCCCAGCCGGCGGCCTGCCACCACCTCGCCGCGGGGCGCGGCACCGTCGCTCGCATCGTCGCGACATAGGCGAAGCGGCGCGGCGACGGCAAATGCTTCTTGAATTTCGATTGACTATGGCCGCAGCGCTGGCGTAGGGTCCGCGCCGAAATTGGAAAATCGCCAGAGGGCGGGAGGGGGTCATAATGACCAAGCGTATTCTTTGTCTAATCGTCGGCTTGGGGCTGACGTTGCTTGCCGCCCCGCGCGCCGAGGCCAACGCCGCGGCGGAGAACAAGCAATTGATCACGGTGTGGGAGAACGTCTGGCAGGGCAGTGGCAACGTTGAGGTTGCCAAGGCCGACCATCCGGCACCCTCCTATGACGATACTCAATGGACGGCGATCGCCCAGGGTAGCGGCAGTGGCGAAAGTGGTTGTTGCCAGCAGGGCAGCTTCTCCTGCTTCGACACCAGCAGCGGCATCTGCGACGGCGCCTTCTTCCCCGGCGGGAGCTGCGACGACAACGTCGGCTGCGTGACCGAGGAGCCGGTGTGCTGCAGCGGGCTCGGCACTGGCTTCTGCGTCGCCACCCAAGCGTCCGATGCACGCGTGCCGCTGGCGAAAGACTGCACCCTTCCTTGTCTCGGCGATTCCGACTGCGATCAAGGTTTCTGCGATCACGGCCAGGTCTGCAAACAAGGTAGCAGCAGCGTCTGCACCGACACCGTCCACCCCTCCAAATGCTTCCTCCTTGGCGGCCATCCGGTTGCCAATTCGGCTTGCCAGAATGACGACGGCAATTACTGCGGTCGGACCGAACCGAGTGAGTCGGAATTCTGCTGCGCTTGCGGCAGCGCCGGTCCGTTCGCCAACGTCTGCTTCGAGGCCAATACCCCGAGCAAGTGCCAAGCGGCCGGCTGCGAAGCGGTGGCCAATGCCGCCTGCGACCCGATCAGCGAAACCTGTATCCCCCAGGGCTGCCAGGCGGACAGCGACTGCGAAGACAGCAGCCTGTGCACCATCGACAGCTGCGATGCCAACGATCCTTCGGCAGACAACTTCGGCTGCGTTTTCACCCCGAAAACCTGTGACGACGGCGCTGCCTGCAACGGCGTAGAGAGCTGCAGCGAGCTCGACGGCGAATGCGTCAGCGGCGCAGTGGTCATCTGCGACGACGGCAACGTCTGCAACGGTGTCGAGACCTGCATCGATCCGGACGGCACCTGCAGCAACCCCGACAACCTCAGCTGCTCCGACAACAGCTCGTGCACCACCGACAGCTGCGATCCGATCGAAGGCTGCGTCACCACAGACGTTCCCGACAACACCTCCTGCAGCGACAACGCCTGCATCGAAGGGGCCCAGTGCCAGGGCGGTCAGTGCACCGGCGGTGCCGAGATCACCTGTTCCGACAACACTTCGTGCACGGTCGATAGCTGCGATCCGGACCTCGGTTGCGTTTTCAATGTCGAGACCGAGAGCGCTGCTTGCGGCTCGTGCGACGACGGCCTCGACAACGACGACGACGGCGACGCCGACGGCGAGGACTGCTCCTGCACCACGCTCTGCGCTCAGCAGCGCTTCGCGGTGGTGACCACCTTCGTGCCCAACAACTTCAAGCGCTTCGCCTTCTACTCGGGCAGTGACGTTCAGGTGGAGAACTCCCCGAACGACGTTCCCTACCCGACCGGTGGTATCTGCATCACCAATGGCGACTACCGCGCCGGCGCCAACATCGGCTTCCTCGCGACCACCGGCAGCTCGCGCTTCGGTAAGGGTGCCGCGCTCGATCCCGATCTGGTCGACGAAGAGGGCGAGGACGACATCGATACCGGTAGCGATCGCGTCACCATCATCCGCGAGTCGTTCGCCAGCGACGGCAACCCCGAGACCTTCAAGGACTCGCCGCCGTACGTCGGCCCCGGTAGCTGCAGCCAGGATGCGATGGTCAGCTGCGTCGTCGATGCCGATTGCGGCGCCGGCAACGATTGCACCAGCCAGCTGACGTTGACCGACATGGCGAATACCAATGTCAGCCGCGACGGCACCGCCGACAACTACAACCGCTGCCTCAACGCCCAGGCGACGGTCGATGCCGAGGCGGCGCAGATCGCTGCCATCGCCGGCACCGTGCCGACCCTCAAGGGCGGTCAGAAGGACATCAAGACCTCGAAGAGCGCACCGAACCAGGTGATCACCGTCGGTGCCGGTCTGCAGGTCATCTACGTCAAGCGCGTGTTGCTCGCCGGCAAGACCACGCTTACCTTCCAGCGCGATCCCCTGGCGGTCGGCCCGCCGACGACGCTGCTGATCCGCGTCGCTCGCCAGCTCCGCCTCGGTGGCCAAGCCGAGATCCTGCTCGACGGCATCGACGAGAACCAGGTGATCTGGAACGCTGAGGGCACGGCGGGCGGACGGCCGAAGCTGCTGCGCGCCTCGAAGTTCCGCGGCACACTGATCGCCTCCGAGCGTCGTGGTGTGTTGGTCGGCGGCCAGGTCGAAGTGCACGGCGCCATCAAGGCGCGCCGGGCCCACATCGGCCAGCAATCGCGCATCATCCACGTCCCGTCGCAGGTGCTGCTGCCGTAAGCCGCTGTCGGCACAGGCTCTCCAAAAAGGGGGAGGAGCTTCGGCTCCTCCCCTTTTTTTTTGCGCCCCCCTTTCCAATTTCCCAAAGGGGGCAGCGCCGCAGGCGCGGGG
>DASPMH010000902.1:0-2361 GCA_035627175.1 Terriglobales bacterium
CGGGGCGACCTGCCAAGCGGCGGACCTCGACAACGATGGCCGGCAAGAAGTGCTGATCGCCGCAGCGCTCAACCGGGCGGGCGGGGTGTTGGCGCCGTTCAATGCCGGGGGATCGTCGGACGGAGTCGGTGGCACGGCACACGGTTCGCTCTACATCGTCTGGGACGACAACTTTCCCGCCGGTCGTTGGCCCGACACCTTCGTCTTACGCGTCGGCTCTGCGGGGCTGGTGCACAGCACCATCGACGGCGGCCAGCGCAACGCCAAGTTCGGAGAGGAGATCCTCGGCGGGCTCGACTACGATGCCGACGGCCGAGCCGATCTCTTCGTCGGCGATCTCACCACCGACCTCAGCCCCGGCGGCACCCAGCCCGACAGCGGTGCCGGCTACGTCTTCTACGATGCGTCGCAATTGAAGGGACAGACCTTCTCCCTCGATGCGCCGCCCGGGGCGTTACGCCTGTCGGTAATGTTCGGCGAGATCCGCGGTGCGATCACCGGCGACACCGCGATCGACGGCGACTTCGACGGTGACGGCATCGCCGATCTCGCCGTCGGTTCGCCACATGCGGCTCCGCTCGATCGCCAGGATGCGGGTGTCTTGCACGTGTTCTTCGGAAAGCCCGGCGGTTGGCCGGCGGTGATCGATGTCTCGCGTCTCGACCAGATCCCGGCGCTGCGTTCGACGGAGGTTCTCGGCGCCCGCGGTTGGGTACCGGGCAACGACGGTGACGTGCTCGGCTACAGCATCGCCGCGGGCGACGTAAACGGCGACGGCCGCAGCGACATCGTCATCAACGAGATGGAAGGCGACGGCCTCGCCGCCAAGACGATTGATGTCGGCAACTTGCTGGTACTCGACGGCGCCTTGGTGGCCACCGCAGTCGATCGCGTCGATTGTCCGATCCAGCCGCGGGACGATTGCCGCGCCGCCGCCGGCGGCAGCTCCTCGCTGCGGGTCCATCAGGAGCAGCGCCGCTTGCGCTGGCGCTGGCGAGCCGCGACGGCAGCGGACCTGCCGCCGCCGCCGGCGAGCTACGCGGTGTGTCTCTACGACAGCGCCAGCCGCGCCCTGCGCGGCATCCTCGAGCTCGAGCCGCCCTCGGTGTGCGAGTCCTGTTGGAGCGATCCGGTGGCGGGGGTGCGCCGCTACCGCGGCCCGACGACAGGTACGACCGTGGTGCAGTCAGCGGTCTTCCGCGGTGGCAGCGGCCGCCGGCCACAGTTCGAGCTGCGCGCCCGCGACTGGCGCAGCACCCTAGCGGAAGGCCCGTGGAGCTTGCCGGCGACGGTGCAGCTGATCGGCGCCGATCGCTGTTGGCAGGCGGAGTTCGGCAGCCCGCGGCGCAACGACGGCCATCAGCTGCTAGCCCGCCAACCGCGGCGGTAACTCGCCCACGCGTGCGCCCCTTTCCCAAAGGGGCGCCTGGGGGTCAGGGCGCTGCCGTGTTGCTCCACTCCTGGTACGGCCGACAGGGTTGGCCGCGCAGGCCGGGACAGGGTGGGTATGCTTCTGGCGGCGTCAGTCCGGGGATCACCGGCAGCACTACCTTGGACGGCATCGCTGCGGAGCGGGCGACGGTGTTGATCACTTGCTCTTCGTACTCGGTGACGCGGAACTTCCAGCGCGGCCGGGTGCCGCCCGGCGTATCGACGGCGATGCGCAGCCGCGATCCGGCACGGAAGACATGCGCGAAGGGGAACAGCTCGACCCGCATCGGCACCAGCTCGCCTTGCGGCAGCGGCTCGACGTCGGCTTCGAAGTGAGTGTGCTGCGGCCGCAGCGGGGTCGACAGCGCTTCGTTCGGCTTGCGCTGGCTGGCGCGTAGCCAGCCGCTCTGCACCAGCACCTCGTTGCCGTCGGGCCGAATCTCGGTCAGCGTCACCTGGACATCGACGTCGGGGGCGGTCGATGCGAACCACAGATCGACACTGCCCGATCCCGCCATCACCAAGGTTTGGCTCAAGGGCTCGGTTGCATACGCCACCGCCTTGCCCGCCTCCAGCGGCTGCCAGTTCCACGCCGGCATCGCCTTCCACACCTCGTTGTCCGGACCGACCACGGTGGTCTGCTGCGAGCGCGAGGTGTCGTACTCGTAGCTGTCAGCACCCTCCTCTACCGGCGCTGCCGAGGTCAGCGTCGCCTCGGGTCCGAAGTACCACCTCGTCGCTTGCGTCGTCGGGATCGGCCACTGATCGAAGGTCGCTTCGAACGACGGCACCGGCGCGCCGGGAACAGCCGGGTTGCCGGCGCCGTTCTCGAACAGGATGCGGATGCGGGGATCCGACTCGAAACGCGCCAGCGCTTCCTCGTAGGAGCTGACCCCGGTGTAGCGCTCCGGCTCGAGAGTCAGGCGGCGC
>DASPMH010000903.1:0-5178 GCA_035627175.1 Terriglobales bacterium
GGTCAGGGCGATCAGCAACACCGGTAGCGACGAAGAACCGCGCAGGTCGGCCCAGCCGAGAATCAGCAGGGTGGTTGCGGTCAGCAGCAGCCCGACGAAAATCATCGCCGCCCGGCCGCTCGCACCGAGGCGATCGCTGACGATGCCGGCGAGCACCACCGAGATGCCGCCGAGGAACGGAAAGAGCGCACTGCTCTGCGCCGCCGCCGAGCCGGACAAGCCGACCGCTTCGGTGAAGTACAGCGGCGTCCAGGTGTTGAAGGTCTCGCGGATCAGGGTGAAGCCGAGCGACAGGGCACAGATGCACAGGAAGGCCCGACTGCGCAGGAACTGCCGCAACAGCGGGCCTAGGCTGTCGACCTCCGCCGTGTCGCCCTGCTCGGCGAACAGGCTGGTCGGGCTGCCGTGCGGTTCGCGTTCGCCGATGTCCGCCGGCGATTCCTTGAGCAGCCACAGATTGAAGAACAGCAACGCGCCGAGGATCGACGCTCCGATGAAGAATACCCCCGCCCAGTCGAGGCCGAAGTCGAGCAACATCCCCATGAAGGCGCGCGAGATGGCATCGCCGAACAGCCAGCTCAGGCTGAGGACGCCCATCACCGTGCCGTAGCTGGAGTACGAGAACCAGCGCGAGGAGAGCTTGACCATGCCGACCCAGCCGGTGGTCTGAAAGATGCGATTGAAAACCCAGGCGACGGTAAAGGTCGGCACTGCGCCGGAGAGCGCGAACATCATGGTGCAGGCGATCGAACCGCCCATGCCGATCAGAAACGACCGCCGGCCGCCGATCAGATCGGCCGCGCCGCCGGAGATGAACTTGCCCAGGGCGTAGGCGAACACGCCCGCGGAAACGATGCGGCCGAGCGAAATGCGCGCGTAAGAAGGGTCGTAGCCGTCGCGCACCATGTCGCGGATGATGTACGGCATCGCCACCGAGAGATTCGACCGGCACAGGTAGTAGCCGGCGTAGCCGGTGACCAGCAGCACCACGGTGATCAGCTGCCAGCGCACCAGCCGCTCGCTTTCCGGGTCGACGATCGAATCTTTCAGCTGCCGCCAGTCCATCGATGCCGCAAACTCCTACAGGACGGGTAAGGAAAAGGCGACGAGGTATCGTGGGGGTGCTCGCGACGAGCTTGTCTGATCTGACCAGATCGGGTCAGATGGTGGCCATGAAGCACACCAACGTCTCGGAGCTCAAGGCCAAGCTCAGCGAGTTCCTGGCGCGAGTGCGCCACGGCGAATCCGTCACCGTCCTCGATCGCCAGACACCGATCGCGAAAATCGTTCCTCTCGACGCGCCCGCCGGCGACTTCGACGTCGAGGAAGCGTCGGCGCCCGGCGCGCCGCTGCGCGGGCTGCCGCGAGTGTCGCTGCGACGATCGATCGATGTCCAGGCGCTGCTCGACGAGCTGAGAGGCGAACGGTGATCGTCTACCTCGACACCAGCGCCGTCTTGCGAGTGCTGTTGCGTCAGGAGAAGCCGTTGCCCGAATGGGGTCGATGGCAGCGTGCTTACGCGAGCGAGATGCTCTTCGTCGAAGCGCGCCGGGCGTTCGACCGCCTACGCTTGGCCGGCGCACTCGACGACGGCGGCGTGATCGCGGCGCAACGCGCCCTGCAGCAGGTCGAGGCCGCCGTCGGACGGATTCGCCTCGGCCGTATGGTCTTACGGCGCGCGGCACAACCGATGGGCGTCGCCGTGCGCACCCTCGACGCCATCCATCTCGCCAGTGCGGTGCTCTTCCAGGAGCGCCGCGGCGAAACCATCGTCTTTGCCACGCACGACGTGCAGCAAGCCCGCGGCGCGCAAGCGCTCGGCCTCGACTGCATTGGCGTTTGACCTCGGCGCCGCAGCCGATCACAGTCGCCGCCACAGCAGGAGGCTCGCGATGGAGTTCGGTCTGTTCGTTCAGGCACACGTTCCGCGGCACGAGGTCGAGGCGAATCCCACCGGCGCCGAGCACGAGCGGCTGATGCGCGAGCTCGATCTGGCGATCCACTGTGACCAAAACAACTTCAAATACGTCTGGTCGGTCGAGCACCATTTCCTCGAAGAGTACTCGCACCTCTCGGCCTCCGAGGTTTTCCTGCCCTACATCGCGGCGCGCACCGAGCGCATCCACATCGGCTCGGCGATCTGGAACCTGACCCCGCCGGTCAACCATCCGGCGCGTGTCGCCGAACGGGTGGCGATGCTCGATCATCTCAGCGAAGGGCGTTTCGAGTTCGGCACCGGCCGTGGATCGTCGAGCACCGAGTATCAGGGTTTCGGCATCCGCGACGGCGACACCACCAAGGCGATGTACGACGAGTCGTTGCGCGAGATCCTGCGGATGTGGCGCGAGCCGCGCTATCGCCACCAGGGTGAATTCTTCTCGATGCCGGAGCGCAACGTGCTGCCGAAGCCCTATACCCAACCGCATCCGCCGTTGTGGGTCGCCTGCGGCAGCCCGTCGACCTTCGAGAAAGCGGCTCGTCTCGGCTTGGGGGCGCTGTGCTTCAGTCTCGGTTCGCCGAAAGACTTCGAGCCGCTGATCAAGGTTTATAAAGACAACATCAAGCACGCCGAGCCGGTCGGTGGCTACATCAATGACAACGTCGCCTGCGTCACCCAGCTGGTGTGTATGGAGGACGGCCAAGCGGCGCGCGAGCACGCCCGCAACATGGGTGGCATGTACCACACCAGCTTGGTGTTCCGTTACCTCGACAGCTTTCCGCGACCGGCGGGCATCCCCGAGTGGCCGCAAGTGTTGCCCGAGCCGACGCGCGAGCAGCTCGAGCAACGCATCGAGTCGGGCCAGCGCATCGTCGGCACTCCCGACGAGTGCGCCCGCAACGTCCAGCGCTACGCCGACGTCGGCTGCGACCAGATCATCTTCGGCGTCCTCGCCTCGACCCAACCCCAGGAGACAGCCCGTCAGTCGGTCGAGCTCTTCGGCCAGGAGGTGATCCCAAGGTTCGATAAGGACCCGATCCACAGCACCACCCGCCACCGCCAACGGAGCGCACGTGCAGCGCTGTAGCTGCGCTCGGCAGAGCGCGGCGGGCAAACCGCGTAGCTGCGCTCGGCAGAGCGCGGCGGGCAAACCGCGTAGCTGCGCTCGGCAGAGCGCGGCGGGCAAACCGCGTAGCCATTCTCCGGTCCCCTCCCCCGTGAGCACTTCCGCGAACGGGGCAGGGGTTGGTGAGAGCGCGATGGCGCCGGCGGCGCTGGGCTCAGCAATCCCCCGCGCTGCGGCGCTGCCCGCTTTGGGAAAGGGGGCGAACCCTCGCGGATGAATAGCGTTGCCGTTGTTCCTGCTGGGCAGCTGGTGTGCGGCATGCAACTGCCGATCGTGGCGCAGAGCCCGCTGCTGGCGCAGCCTTGGGAGAGTACCGCCGGGACTGACGAGATCATGCGCATCGCTCAGGCGTGCGATCGCAGCGGCTTTTTCTATCTCGGCGTCTCGGATCACATCTGCATTCCGCGTCCCGCCGCCGCGGCGATGTCGACGACCTGGTACGACGCGCTGGCGACCCTCGGCTTCTTAGCCGGCGTCACCGAGCGCATCCGCTTGCTATCGTACGTCTGGGTGGCGGCTTATCGCCATCCGCTGGCGACCGCGAAGGCCTTCGCGACGCTCGATGTGCTGTCGCGCGGGCGGGCGATCCTCGGTGTCGGCGCGGGGCATCTGCAGGGGGAATTCGAGACGCTCGGCGTCGACTTCTCGCGCCGCGGCAAGCTGCTCGACGAGGCGATCGATTTGATCGTCAAGGCTTTCACCGACGAGTATCCGCAACACGACGGGCCGCAGTGGCCGGTGCGCGACCTTGGCTTGCGCCCGCGGCCGGTGCAGCAGCCGCGCCCGCCGATCTGGATCGGCGGTTCGACGCCCGCCGCATTGCGACGCGCGGCCGAGCGTGGCGATGGCTGGCTGCCGCAAGGCGTGCCGGCGATGGGGATGGAGGCGGCGATCGCGTTGATCCGCGAGCATCGCCGTCGCACCCGCGGCGACGACGACATCGAGATCGGCATGAACAGCCCGTGGCTCTACCTCGGCAAGCCGAGCTTCGAGCTTGGCCCGGGCTCGATCTCCGGCGAAGCGGACGAGATCGCCGCGGCGTTGCGCCAGCGCCAGCAGCTCGGCGTACGGCATCTCGGCGTGCGCTTTCGCAGCCGCAGCTGCGCCGAGCTGATCGAGCAGATCGAACGCTTCGGCGCCGAAGTCGCGCCGCAGCTGAACCAATGAGGAATCGCATGCTGCTGCAGAACAAGGTGGCCTTGGTCTCAGGAATCGGTCCTGGCATGGGACGCGACATCGCTCTCGCCTTCGCCCGTCATGGCGCCGATGTCGTCCTCGCGGCGCGATCGCAAGCGAGCCTCGTTGAGGTCGCTGAGGAGGTACGCCAGCTCGGCCGCACGGCTCTAGCGGTGCCGACCGACATCGCCGACAACGATCAGTGCCGCCGTCTGGTAGCCGCGGCGATCGCCGAGCTCGGCGGTGTCGACGTGCTGATCAACAATGCCTTCGCGGGCGGGCTCGAGCCCGACTTCGAGCGAGCCGATCTGGCGCGCTGGCGCGAGGTCTTCGGGGTCAACGTCTTTGGCTCACTACAGCTGACCCAGCTGGTGGTGCCGCTGATGAAGGAGCGCGGCGGCGGCTCGATCGTCTTCATCAACTCGATGTCGATGCGCATCGTCGAGGCCGGCATGGGCGGCTACGCCGCCTCCAAAGGAGCGTTGATGACGGCGGCGCAGACGCTCGCCCGCGAGCTCGGACGGCACCGCATTCGGGTCAACTCGGTGGTGCCCGGCTACATCTGGAGCGAGAAGCTCGCCGGCTACTTCCGCTATCTCGCCAAGCAACAGCAGCGCAGCTACGAGGAAGTGCTCGCCGAGATCACCAGCCGCACCGCGCTGCAGCACATCCCCCATTCGGCGGAGATCGCCGACGCAGTGCTGTTCTTCGCCTCCGACCTGTCGCGCGCAGTCACCGGCCAAGCGCTCGACGTCAACGGCGGACATTACTTTCACTAGGCCCCTCCGCCCCCTGTCTCAAAGGGCCCGCGCGCAGGCAGGGGGGATTCGGGCGATTCGGGGCGTAGGAACACCGCGGTGGCGGGAGCCGCGATCATTTCTCAATCCCCCGCGCACTGCGTGCGCTGATGTCTTCCGCCGGCGGAAGGCATCAGCCC
>DASPMH010000904.1:0-4008 GCA_035627175.1 Terriglobales bacterium
GCATCTCGCGCTCGGGCGCGAACCAGAAGCCGTAGTAGACCATCTCGGCGTAGCGCGGGATGAAGCTGTCGCGCAGGTGCATCACCTCGCGGTCCATCGTCAGCGACTCGAGCGCGCGGTGCGCGATCGTCAGCACCGTGCCGCCGGGCGTCTCGTAGACGCCGCGCGACTTCATGCCCACGTAGCGGTTCTCGACGATGTCGGCGCGGCCGACGCCGTTGCGGCCGGCGATCTTGTTGAGCGCGGCCAGAAGCTCGAAGGGCCCCATCGCCTTGCCGTCGAGCGCCACCGGATCACCCGCGCGATACTCGATCTCAACGTACTCGGCCTTGTCCGGCGCCTGCTCGGGCGAGACGGAAAGCACGAACATGTCCTCGCGCGGCTGCTGCCAGGGGTCTTCGAGCTCGATGCCCTCGAAGCTGATGTGCAGCACGTTGCGGTCCATGCTGTAGCCCTTGTCGCGCGTGACGGGGAGCGGGATTCCGTGCTTCTCGGCGAAGTCGAACAGCTTGGCGCGCGAGTTCAGGTCCCAGATCCGCCACGGCGCGATGACCTTCAGGTCGGGAGCGAGCGCCGCGTAGGTCAGCTCGAAGCGCACCTGATCGTTGCCCTTGCCGGTGGCGCCGTGGCTGACGGCGTCCGAGCCGGTGCGGCGCGCGACCTCGATGTGACGCTTGGCGATGATCGGCCGTGCGATCGACGTGCCGAGCAGGTAGGTCCCTTCGTAGATCGCGCCGGCGCGCAGCATCGGGAAGACGAAGTCGCGCACGAACTCCTCGCGCAGGTCCTCGACGTAGGCTTCGACCGCGCCGGTCTTGAATGCCTTCGCTTTGGCCGCTTCGAGGTCCTCGTCCTGCCCGACGTCGGCGATGTAGGCGACCACTTCGCAGCCGTACTGCTCGATGAGCCACTTGAGGATCACCGACGTGTCGAGGCCGCCGCTGTAGGCAAGAGCGATTTTCTTGGGGGATGGCGTGGTGCTCACCATCCGGTTTTTGCTGGAAAACGGGGACAGGTCCAATTTTTGCGGGTGCGGAAGGCTGCGCGCCGCCGTGGCAGCCGTCGCCGACCGATGCCATGACGGAAGGATGCCGCAGCCGCACGACCCGGATCTCCGTACCGCCGGTATCCCGCATTGGGCCGAGCGCCTCGTCCGCTTCCTCGACGACGGGCTGCAGGTCCCGGGCACGACGTTTCGCGTCGGATTCGACGCTCTTCTCGGGCTCATCCCCGGCATCGGCGACCTCATCACGACGACCACCGGGCTGTCGCTGGTCTACCTGGCGCAACAGCGCGGCGTGCCGAAGGTCGTGCTCGCACGGATGATGATGAACCTCGGCATCGACTCCCTGTTCGGCGCCATTCCGGTCCTGGGCGATGCGTTCGACATCGTTTTCAAGGCCAACCGCCGCAACCTGACGCTGCTGCAGCGTTACGACCGGGCACCGGTCGAGGCCGGTGTGCGCGACACCATCTTCGTGGTGCTCGTCGTGCTGGGAGCGCTCGTCGTTGTGATGGTGCCGTTCGTGGTGGCCGTGTTGCTGGTGAGTGCGATGCTCGGCTGAGGGCGCGGGCGTCTTGACTTGCCGCCGATGCGGCACAACCCTGCCGCATCCGTGCTCCTGCGAGGTGTCCGATGTCTTCGATCCGAATCGCCACGTCCGCTGCCGTGATCGCGACGATGCTGTCGGCAACCAGCGCGAGCGCCGGCCCGAGCGGCATCGTTTATCGCACCGAGACGCACGAGTCGGGCAAGAAGATCGTCTATGTTCCGCGCGAGGACATCATCCAGCGGCGCGTCGTTCTGGTCGAGCCGCCCGAGCCCGAGCCGTCGGCGGCCGCAATGGCCGCGGACGTTCTGATTTCGCGCCCGCTGAGCCTGGTCACGACCGTGATCGGTTCGGTGCTGTTCGTCGGCTCGATGCCGTTCTCGGCTGCAGCGGGCGATGTCGAGACGCCCGCTGCGCGCCTCGTCGGCGACCCCGCCCGATACACATTCCGCCGTCCGCTCGGCGAGCTCGAGCGATCCTGGTAGTTGACCATCGCTGCGTAGCTGTCGTTGCGAAGGTAGAAACACGATCGCCGCAGCGATTGCTCACTGCGGCGCGCGTGATGGGACGTCAGGGCGCCGTTCGCGACTCGCGCCAAGCGAGGGGACGTGCGAACCGCGGCCCGTCTTTTCGATCAGCCGGCTCGTACCGGCTGCGGTCTACATGTTGAATCCGAACAGCCAGAGCAGAAAGATGATCGGCAGCGGAACACCGATCAGCCACAGGAGTCCGCCGCGAACGAGACCACTTTCCGGGTTTTTCTGAATCTTGTCTGACATTGCCGAGGTCCTCCTCGAGTATTTTGGCTCGCTTTTCGCGAACCAGCAGCGAGTCAGACGAGAGTTCGCGGAGGCAATTCGGTATCAGCGGCAATTCGTGCCCCAGCATAGGGGGATCGGGCTTCTGTCATTGCGCACGATGCGACGCCCATTTGGTGGGTTGTTCGGTGCGGCGGCCCTCAAGGATCTGATTGCAGGTCAACCGTCCTTGTTGCCCTTCCTTGGGCGGGGTGCGTTGGTGATCTCTCCCAGCAGTGCGATCAGACCCCACGAATATGCCCACCGGCACGATCACGAGCGCGAAGAGTAAGGGACTGTCGGCGACCCACCGCAAGAACAGCGTTAGCAGCCCGTTGAAAAACTCGCTTACGGCCCCGCGAGTGACAGCCGGGGCCGTGATACAAGAGAGTTCTTCATGATCCGAAGCGCCCGAAGCCGCCAAAGCGCTCGTGGCCGCAACCGGCTATCCCAGTTTCCCGGAGGCGGAAGTCATCGGCGTTGCGGCGGCGTACTGCCCCGGGAACCGCAGCTGCGCCGTGATCGATCCCGCGATCCCATGCCTCTGCTCGAACTGGCCGTCCCAAACCACGACCTGGTTGTCGTCGCTGATCTTCTGCGGCCGCCCGAGATGGTCTGCGCGTATATTGAGCGGCGCATCTGCGACTATTGTCGAGCGGCACGCTCAGTATTGCCCGACGTTGTTGGGTGAAATCGTTCACGAAGCGTTCGGAAGAGGTGTGGTACCAAGACAAACCACTGTAAGTAGCTGGCGATGCAGCAGAGCGTCCAAACGGCGAGGTCTTCCAAGACCGGGGACGGCATGCCGAATGTATCCTTCGCGCGACCCCACACGGCCATTGCCGCAAAGCCCAGAGGGATCGAAACGACGTTCATCAACAGCGTGAACTTCAATCGGACTTCGTAACGAGGATAGGAATGTGAAGTTGTGGCAAGGTCGAACAACAGCGTGCCTAGAATCAAGAGCATCGTCGCCGCCCACACCGTCTTCAAGACGGCGTGGCCTCGAGATGCGTTCACTTTGAGCATCGTGCGCTGCACTCATCGAGAACCTGGTCCACCCATTCTTGGCAGTCCGTGCCGTTTGGTCCGATCTGATACCAGGGACGTTCCTTGCTCAAAATTTTGCCAGCGATACATCCCTCCACACACGAGTCGTCGTCTTTCTCCTTCTTGCACGAGCGCTCGTCATAATAATCCCAGTCGCTCGAGGTCGGCTGTCCGGGGGTACCAACCCGTGGCCATATGTTGTCTGCGGGCACGGCTCCTGACGGATCTGTGCTTCCGCATACCATGCCGACCGGTGTATCAACGCAGACGTATCTATGGTTCCAGATCGGGAGAGGGGTCGTCCCGGGGCGTACGCCAAGCTCGCGCTTGCAGATATATGTTGCCAACCCAGTAGCATCGATTTTTCTGTTAGGCATCAAGTCACCGTACCCGAAGGTACTCAGCCCACCCCACAGCCCGATCGGATCACTCTGCACATAGCGTCCCAGCGTCGGATCATACTCGCGGTGCCAGTTCTGGCTGAGCTGCGTCTCCGGGTCGTAGTACTGCCCCGGGAACCGGAGCTGGGCCGTGATCGATCCGGCAATGCCATGCTCCTGCCCGAACGGCTCGAACTGCCCGTCCCACACCACGATCTGGTTGTCGTCGGT
>DASPMH010000905.1:0-8399 GCA_035627175.1 Terriglobales bacterium
ATCTTGGCGAACAGCTCACGGTCGACCAGGTTGACATGGGTCTGCGCCGACCAGCGCAAACGCTTGCCGATGCCGGCCGAGATCATTGCGTCCAACAAGCGATGGGTGCGTTCCCGGTTGGCGGTGAAGAGCTCGTCGCAGACGTAGAGCTCTTCGCCACCCCGCGAGATGATCTGCTCGAGCTCCGCGATGGCATTGTCGACCGAGCGGGTCCGCACCACACGGCCATTGGGATTGGCGCAGAATGTACAACGGTAGGCGCAGCCACGCTGGGTCATGAATAGGTAACGTGGCGACGGCGGCAGCAAATCCCATGCAGGCGGCGGCAGTGCGTCGAGGTTCTGCGGGCGTTCGCGCTCCGCAGTTCGAACGATGTCGCCGTCGCGGCGGAAACACAGACCGGCGACCTTCTCCAGCGGCGTACCACCGGCCAGCGCGGCGACGGTTTCGCTAAAGATGATCTCGCCCTCGCCGATGACGACACTGTCGAACGAAGCAAATTCGCGGAGGGTCCGCTCCGGCAGCACGGTCGCATGGACACCGCCGACGACGGTGTGAATCTGCGACGACAGCGCTTTGACCATGGCCGCCATCTGGGAGGCAGGTTTGATCTCGTTGGTGAAGGCGGTCAGGCCGATGACGTCGGGCCGATACTGCCGGACGCGCTCCAAGATTGCATCGTAGGAAAGGCGCTCGAACTTGGCGTCGACGATGTCGACTTGCGCGAAACCGTCGACGCGCAGCTTAGCCGCCAGACAGGCCAAGCCGAGACGGGTGAAGTCCGGCGTGTCATAGCGGTCGACGCGCTGGTACGGCGGCGGATTGATCAGCTGAACACGCATCATGGTGCCACGCCGCCTCACAAGCGAGTGCCGCGCTCCCATAGCGCCCCATCGCCTTCGACGACCGGATCGGAGTGCGGCGATTGGATGTCCGTGCCGAAAGCGGATTGCCGCATCGGGATCGAAGCGATCACACCGGTGTGCTCCGCGAGGACGGCCATCACCCGCTCCGCCGCTCGCCCGTCCCACAGCTGGGGTCGCCGCGGCGGGGGGCGGTCGCCGCTGAGGACACGATCCACTTCGGCGAGGACCCGCTCGTGCCGCGTTCCGATGACCCGGTTGGTGCCGTCGGCTACGGTTGCCGGACGCTCGGTCGTTTCCCGCAAGGTGAGGCACGGCACGCCGAGATAGGTGGTCTCTTCTTGCACCCCGCCGGAATCGGTCAACACCACCACGGCGCGTTCGAGCAGCGCGAGCATATCGAGATAGCCGAGCGGCTCGATCAAAACGAGGCGATCGTTGGCGGCCAATGCCGAGGCCAGACCGGACCTCTGCAGGCGATCGCGAGTGCGAGGATGCACCGGGAAGACGATCGGCAGGCGACGCGATATTTCGCATACGGTCGCCAGCAGCGCGACGAGCGCATCGGGGCAGTCGACATTCACCGGCCGGTGTAGCGTCAGCACTCCGTACTCGCGCCCGATACCGATGGCCGCGGCAGGATTGCGCCCGCCGGCTCGGCCGCGAAAGCGCACCAGCGCGTCGATCATCACGTTGCCGACGTGGTGAACGGTGTTGGCGGCCCTGCCCTCCTCGAGCAAATTGACCACACCGCTGCTCTCCGATGCGAACAGGTAGTCGCTGAGCGTATCGACGAGGACGCGGTTGGCTTCTTCCGGCATCGTCGCATCGAAGCTGCGTAGACCGGCCTCGACGTGAGCCAGGGGAATTTTCAAGCGTGCGGCGGCGAGAGCGCCCGCGGCGGTGGAATTGACGTCCCCCACTACCAGTACGAGGTCGATTGCAAGCCGCGCCAGAGCTCGCTCGAGCCCCTCGGCCATGGCGAGAATGGGATCGGCGTGCCGGCGCGATCCTGCATCGAGTGTGATGTCGGGCGTGGGCAGAGCGAGCTCGGCGAAGAAGCGCTCCGACATCGCCGGGCCACGGTGCTGCCCGGTATGCACCAGTAGCGGCCGGAATACGTCAGGGCGGGCGCGTTGAGCCGCGAGCAAGGGCGCCATCTTCACCAGGTTCGGGCGGGTACCGACGATATTGGCGATGCGCAAGACGTTCACGACTTCCCGCTGCCAGCACCCAGCAGCGTCGCCAAATCCACCCGGCCCGATCGCATCGCGCGATTGTCATGGTACGGGCACGCCCCTGTCAACGCCGGCAATGCGGGTCGGAGCGAATTGCCGCTCGCAGCGGCACGCTCGGGCACACGACGGGCCTGGTTCCAGACAGCCAAACCGGCCAGCACTGTCAGGATCGCGACCGCGAGGTGAAAGCGCCGGTGCAGCAGTAACCCACCGACCTCCTCGCTTTCGTCAGGCTCGACCGGCGCGAGCCCGAAGACTGCGAGCAACACCATCGATTCCCAGTAGAGAATATCGGTCAGGAGGAGGATGTTCAGATGCATCGCCATCAATCCGAGGGCGATCGGCCGGCGTAGCTTCCGCGCCATCACCATCAGCGGTGCGCCGACCTCGAACAACAGAGTGGCGACAGCAAAAAAGCTGGCGGCCCCCGGAGTGGTGACCACCCACGAACGGTACGCGGCCAGAATCGTGTCGTCGATCAGGCCGACCTGGCCGAGAATCACGGCTTGGATCGGTAAGCCAGAGAACCATTCGCTGCCTCCGATCGCCACTTTGCTGATGCCAGAGCTGCAATAAGCCGCCGCCAACAGAGCCACAGCCCCGGTGCGAGCGTAGGCCGAGCTGCCCCGGCCGACCCAGGCACCCGCAATCCAGCCGGTGAGACAAACACCGCTGAAGAAGAGATGGCGCCAGGGCGAGCCGAACAGCTGCGCTTGCTCGGCGCTGAGTAAGGCCAGCGCCACGATCGCGACGATCGCCGGCCAGATCGAGCCACGCAGCGCGAACGCGATCGCGGCAACGGCGCCCGCAAGCGCGAGCCCAGCACGGAAGAGCGGCTCGGCCAGCACCGCGGCGAGCAAGCCGACCGCTCCGCCTCTGGTTCGAGCGGTCTCGTAGGCATCGCCGATGAACAGATAGAAAGAGAGCAGATCGAGCAGTGTGACTGCGGCGAGAAGCCAACGCTGCGTCGTGGCGATCGCCGCGTCTTGCGGCCGAGCTCGAGCCGTCATCGCCCGACTCGGCAGCGACTGACGACGCAGTCGGAATGCAGCCGCGGCTTCTGGCCCGCGGCGATCTCCCAGGTACGGACGACGAGATCGGCTGTCATCGCTCCCTCACCGGCGTGGGAGAGGATGTGCTCGATCAGGTCGTCGTAGTGGTACTCGATGCTACTCGCTTCCGGGCAGGGACGCCGCCCGTGCAACGGCGAGTCGCAGTGGAAGGATCGGAAGGCAGTGACGCGGTGGGACTCGCCGTGGTCGTCTCTCAGCAAGAGATAGCTGATGCGATTGGCGGGCACCGGGGCGTACATCGAGAAGGTGTCGAGCGGATACACGAGCGAAGCGATCTGCTCGCCGCGCCGCATATCGAAACGCACCGCCCAAGCCAGCGTCAGGTAGAGGAGAATGGCGAGGACAGCGAAGCGGCGCTGTCCCGAATTGTCGCTTTGCCGGCTCAAACCATGTCGCTCGAGGCGCGCCTGCTGACCGCGAGACTCGAGCCGCTGACAACCCATCGGCCGAGAATCTCGGCCGCATCACCGCCGTCCTCTGCCAACCATTCGAAGAGCTGGTTGGTCACCGCCCGGTGCAGCCGGCACTCGAAACAGCGAGAGGGTTGCCCGAAGAGGTCGCCCTGAGCGGCGTAGTGCGCCACCGGCGACATGCCGATGAAAGGCTTCTCCCACGCAGTGGCCGTTGCCGGCTGCAGGTCGAGCAACGAGGCCGCTGCGATCGCCCGTACCGTCGGGTGACGCAGGATATCCGGCAGCGACAGGCTGCGGACATTGCCGAGGGCGAACATCGCATCGCCGGCGACCGCCAGCTGGCGCGCCAGGTCGCACGGGAAGGCCGTGCCGTCGGACGCGTAGGAGAGCTCGTTGGTGCCCGCACCGTTGGGCGACTGCAGGTCGACTGCGCCGGGATCGTCCGCAGTCAAGATCTTGGTTGCGATCACCGCAGCGAGTTGCTCGGCGAGCCCGCTGCCGCGGCGGTTGCGCCCGCGCAGGTCCTCGAGCAGCGCGCGGTGGAAGCTCAGGTAACTCTCCGCTGCGGGCGCCCCGGAGCGCGCCGGCCGCAGCGCGACCAGCGGCAAGCCGAGCCGCTCGTATTCGTCGAGCACGGCTTGCGGAGCGGCGAGAGTCGCGCTGGAAACGTTGACGCAAGCCTCGACCGACGAACCCGGCTCATCCTTGGCGGCCTGCGCCTGCGCCTGATGAAAATGTTCGATCCATCGGACCGTATCGGCATGCGACGCGCCACCGTTCCGTTGAGCGTCGTGGAGATTCGCCGGCCCGTCCAGGTCGACCGCGAGACGGATTTGGTTGTCGATCAACCAGCTCGCAGTCGCATCGGTCATTGCCGAGAGATTGCTGAAAACACGGAATGCCAGGGTTTTGCCGGCACTCTGCTGATTGCGGCTGCGGGCAGTCTCGACGGCGGCACGAACGAGATCCCACTGCCGCAACGGCTCTCCCGTGGACGCCTGCAGATCGAAGGTCAGCGACTGCGAAGCACTCTCGAGGGCCAGGTCGACGATGCGTTCGAGCACTTCGTGCGCCATCGGACCGCTCGGCCCGTCGAGGGTAAGAACATGGAGATGCGGGCCGCGACTGATGTGACGATTGCGGCGCGCGATGCGCTGAACCAAACCATCGACATCGAGCCCGTCGCGCAGGAAGCCTTTGCGCTGCAGCTCGGCGAAGCGCGGCTGGCTGTCGCTGATGCGGCCGGCGAGCAGGTCTGCCAGCTCGGCCTCGCTGAGCAGTGCCCAGTCGCCGGCGTCGTTGGTGATCGCTACTTTGCCGCCGGCGCGGCCCCAGCGGAAGAAAGCGAGCTGCTCGTCCGCTAGCTCGATCGGTGACGCCGCAACGCTGCGCTGCTCCACTTAGTCGGTCTCCTGCAACGATGCTTGTCGGATGCGGGTGATGGTCTCGTAGAGGACGTGGTTGCCGAACGCACCGGCGATCTCGTCTAGGTCTTCGTCTGCGGCTGTGATTGCCGCGATGACGCTGTCGCCCGCCGTCGACAGAGAGATCTCGGCATGATCGCGATAAGCGGCAGCTGCCGCTTCGACTGCCTCTGGCAGGTAGAGCGAGCGGTCGAAACGGATCTCCTTAGCCACCGCTGCTCTCCGGATCCTTCGGCTCGCTCTTCTCCTCCCACGGCACCATGATCTCGAGAGGGTCTTCGCCTAGCTCTTCCGATTCGAGCTCGGCGAGCAGGTCCTCGATCGAGGGCGCCTGAGTCGCCGCACGCAAGGCGGCGGCGGTGTAGTACTCGCGCAATCGGGCGGTCGACTGGGCCAGCCTCAAACGCGCCACCTGTGCCAGCAGCTCGTTGACAAGCTCCCCCGCGAGGGTGTCGAGCTGTTCGATTGAAGCGGCTTCGCGCGCCGTCAGACGGACCTCGACGGTACGCTCTCTCGATCTGGTGAGATAGACGAAGCAGCGATCGAGGAAGAGGTAAGCGGCGCCGTAGATGGCCTCGAGGGGATAGACGGTCTCATCGAGCGAAAACGAGATCGAAGCGTCGCCGAGAGTGAAGCCCAGACGCGACGGCTCGCCCACGGGGGCATCGGCCATTATCGCAGCCTCCGCCCAACCGGTCCGGAGAACAGGCGCACCCGCTCTTCGTGTGGCAGGAGAGCGCTGGCGACTTCGCCGCTGCGGCGTTCGTTAGCGGAGAGCACTGCGGCGACCTCGGTCAGCGCAACGGCCAGGCTCTCTTCGGTAGGAAGATCGCCGTAGCCGCCGTTCATCACCAGCAGATCGAAGCGATTGGAGTAGGCGACGCCCTTGGGGCTGCCGTTGTTGCGGCACAGATGGATTCGTTGGGCGCGGCCGCGTTGGTTCTGCAGGGTCAGGACGCAGGAGCCGTCCTCGATGCCGGAGAGCTCGGCGACGCGCCAGTCGCCGACGGCGGAGCCTGCGGCGAGAGGTGCGAGCAAATTCCACGGAGGCGCCGGCGGTGCCGGCGCTTCGGCGTCGACCCGTTGCACCTCAACCGGAACGCCGCTGCCGGTGGGAAGAGCCGCCGACTCGGCGGAGGCCCGCGAATCGACACTGGCGAAACCGACGCGAGCTACGCTGGCGCCCCATACCGCGGCGGTGGCGGCGGCGAGCTTACCGACCAATGCACGTCGAGACAGCATGACGCACTCCTTTCACTAAGACATCCCGCAGCTACCACACGCCGAGCGCGCGAGGCAACGCAGAGAGGGTTGTACGACACCGATCACTCGAGTCCTGTACTACGATTCGACCGGGGCAGCGAGTCAGTCCGCGCCGGCTACAGCGACTTCGCCAGCACGCCGGCGCTGAGGAAGAAGCAACCGGAGACGTTGATCGCCAGCGAGTAGATGTCCGCTTCGCCCCCGGGCTCGACCGCCGCGACCCGGATGGCAGCAATAGACGTCGCCGTCGCGCCATCCTGGCGATCATCGCGGAACTGATAGCCCTCGGGGTAATGGAAGGTCGGCACCAACTCGTCTCCGGACTGAAGCTCACCCGCCCGGGCCTCGACCATGCCCTTCTTGTAGAGCACCTGCGCCGGACCGACGCGGAACGAGGCACCGTCCGCGAGGGTGATGCGCAGCACCGGCTGCTGTTCCGCCACCAGGCGGATGTCACGAGCCATGCGAAAGCGGGCCCGTCCCTTCTCCCAGGTGAAGATCGAAACGGGCTTGGCCGCCATGCTCTTCACCGTCAGCGCCCCTTCCGGCGTCTCCAACTTGGTGTCGCCGGCGAGGGCGCAGATCTCTTCAGCCATCCGGGTTCTCCTTGGACGCCGCCGTTCCCGCGGGTGCGCTGCTGCCGCTCGCGGGATCTTCTCGCGGCGGTCCTTTTACCTCCCGCTGCCCCCTCCTTAGATGAGGAGGGGGGGGAGGGATTCTCCTAATAGGGGAGCTCGTTGTCTTCGCTGCCCCAGGTTTCGCATTTGTCGGGGTCGGCGGGCAGGTCGAAGCCGATGTCGCGCGCCGATTTGAGCAGCGTGCACATGACGTGGTCGCCGATCTCCGGACTGATGTTGAAGACCGCGTTGTCGTTGCCGGGGGCGGCGGCATGGATCTGCGGGAAGCCTTCGAGCGGTGCGATCAAATAGCCGAGTTGATCGTTGGCAAGGCCGAAGATGAAGTGCTCCTGCGCCGGCACTTGCTGTTCCATCTTGAATTGAATCTCCGGATAACCTTCGCCCGGAATCGCGGTGAACAGCAGCTCGCCGACGCGCACCGCCGACACCAGCGTGCCGACGATCTCGCCGTCGCCCCACGGCGGCAGCAGGTTGCGCAGCACCACCGCCGAGAGCAGCTGCAGGGACAAGAAATCGTTGTCGTACCGTTCGCGGATGAAGCGTTGCGACGAGGCGATTGCGCCGGTCTGCGCCGGAACCGCGTTGGTCAAAGCTTGATTGACTCGCTCTGTCACCGCGGCGCCGTAATTCTCCAGAGCCTGGTACTGATCCTCGCCGCCGAAATCGCCGCGCCGAGGTTGAGTGCGGCCACAGTCGGCAAGCATCACCAGCGCGGTATCGATCTGCAGTTGTTCCTCGAGATTCGCCGACACGACGCTCGGCCAATCGCCTGAGACCAGGCGGTTGTCACTGCCCATTACGGTCGAGTGTGCGGCGTAGTTGATCATCACGCCGAAGATCCGCTCGGGATTGTCTCGCTCGACCGCGGCAAGCACGCGCAGCTCGCCGTCGGTCACGTCATTGGGCGGCTCGTCGAACTGACTGGTCAGCAGCGCCGAGGCCTCCGCCGTGCCGACCTTGAGCTGCGCCGGCTGCATCTTGTTGAAGGCATCCAGGATGGCAGCGATCGCTTGAGCGCGAAGGTGAGCGAGATAGGTATTACGAACACCGCCCCAAACGCCGATGGCGTCCGGACCCGAGTGGCTGTGATCGGAGCCGATCATCACCGCCTCGCGAGAGATGCGGCCGCCGGTCGCCTCCTCGATGGCGATGCCGATGTCGACCAGGCCGACGTCGCCGAGGTTGGGACGATACTTGGCGAACATCCCCTGGGTCTCGGTCTCGGCGAAGGCGGTAACCCGCTCGCCGTCGGAGATCACCATGGCGCGAACATAGATCGGCATCAGGATGCCGTTGGAACGACGACCGGGGCCGAAGCCGTAGCCGCCGAGATAGACCTGGCCGTCCGGTGGCGCGACTTGCAGATTGGGGGAGATGTCGCGCTTGGCGAAGCCGACGGCGAGCCCTTCCGGGAGGTCGGCGCGGACGGTGTTGGTTGGCGTCGCAGTGATCGTTGGCGTCGGCGTCTCCGTCGGGATCGTGGTGTC
>DASPMH010000906.1:0-4600 GCA_035627175.1 Terriglobales bacterium
AGCGCGACAAGAACAAGCCGCGCTGTCGGCTTGCCGAGGTGCCGTAGCTGCCGTTCCAGCACATGCCCTCGCTGTTGCTCAGCTGCGCCTGGAAGGTCGCTCCTGGAGGTACAGCCGCACTGAGGATCGGTAGCTCAGACCCGTAGGCCTTGAGCGACAGGCTGGCGCGGCCGTCGGCGCGAGCGTTCAGCCGAATCTGCGTCACCCCATCGGCGGAGCCGCTGCGATCGCGATAGCGGAACCCCTGCCCGCGTCGCTGCCAAGCTGCGCCGGCCGCCACCGCCAGCTCGCCGATCGGAACCGCGTTGCCGCCGTCGCTGCGGTAGACACACAAGCGGTAGTCGGTCGCGGCATCGGGACTGCCGAGCTCGTCGAGCAAGGTCGGATCGCCACTGGTCCACCGCCACTGCAACCGCTTGCGCGATTGCGACAGGCGCATCGCCAGTCGGCTGGCGCGCGGCTGCCGGCAATCTTCGCGAGGCGCAGGCGGACAAGCACCCGGCGGAGGCGAGGTCACCGCGGCGCTGGCCCGCGAGCGTCGCAGCCAAGTAGTGTTGCCCTGCCGGTCGCGCACTTCGAAAGCGACGGTACCGTCGGGCGGGACCGCCACCGCCGAGTCGAGCTCGATGCGATAGATGCCGTCGCCCCGATCATCGGCGAGATCGGCGAGCTCCGCTCCCGCGCCTCGGCCAGCGATGGCGAAGTTGGCGCGGATCGACAACGACGCCGGGTCGATGCCGCTGTGCGCATCGGCGATACCGACGACGATTTCGCTCAAGCTCTGCATTGCCTCCGCCCGCGGGGCGCTGACGGTGAGCGTCGGGCGCACTTCGTCGAGGAACCAACCATACGGCGTGGCGCCGGCATCGCCGAGGTTGATCGGGCAGCCGAGGTCGATCCAGCGGGCGAAGCGCAGCTTCTCTTCGCTGCTGAGCGGCGGCAGGCCACTGCCGGGAGGTGGCATGATCGTCCCGGTGTAATCGAGATCGGCAGCATTGGCGCTGGCTCCTGGCGGCAGAGTCGCGGGGTCGCCAGGCACCGCTTCGGTAGGATGGTCGGCGTTGCTCCAACCATCGAGCCGCTCGCCGAAGATCTTCCACATCAAAAGGCTGCGCCGACTCTGGAACATACGAATGTAGCGGCTGGCGTTGCTCTGCCGCCACCAGCGCTCGCTGCCATAGCCGATCAGCGGATCGTGTCCCCAACGCGAGGTCGGGTCGTTGGCGAGGCGGGCATAATCGCCCGGCAGACCACCGTAGTTGGCGAGGTCGTCGAGGACGAGATTGCCCGGCGGCGAGGGATCGAGCTGGGTGTGACAGGAAACGCAGCTGCGCTGCAGCAGCGGCCGGATGTCACGATAGAACTCGACATCGACCACTCCGCCAGCAACCAGCTCGAGGGCCGGCGCACCGCCGCTGTCGTGGGCGATCAATGGAGTCACCTTGTCGAGATCGAAGACCTGATACTCCCGTCGCGCCGCGTACGTTGCTTCGAAGTCGAGCGGTTGCTGACTGTGCGCGTGGCAACCGCCGCAGTCGTAGCGCGACTCGCCGGGCCGCACCTGATGCCAGGTCTGCGCCATCGTCAGCACCATGCCGTTGCGGTCGAGCATCTGAAAGGTGAACGGCGTGTCTGCCGGAATCCGCGCCAGGAAGCTGGTGTCGGGGTTGCCTTCCGCATCGAGGATCGGATTGCCGTCGCCGCCGAGCTTGCGCAGAGGGATCTCGCCGAGGATCCGCAGGCGCTCCATGGCGTGGCTCGAGAACAGCTGTCCGCCGCTCGGTCCGCCGTTCGGCCCGTAACTACGGTGCGTGCCCGGCTCCATCGCCAACAGGCGCACCGCCCAGATGTCGCTGTTCGAGTAAAGGCCGGCATCGCTGCCTTGGGTGAACCAATTGCTGCTCTGGCCGTTCTCCGAAGTGTTGAAAGCATCGAGGCCATCGAAGCTGTCCGACCACGGCGTCACCCACCCGGGAAAACTTTCGCGCTTATAGAAGCTCGAGGTGCCCACCAATCCATAAGGTGTTCCGGCAGGTAGCAGGTCGGGATGCTCGGCGCCGTCGTTGGGAAGCCACGGCAGCTGCTGCGGCTCGGCGACGCCGTGAACCGCGCTGTACGGCACGACGGCGCGCGGCCATGCTTCGTTGTAGGCAGGGTCGTTCTTGATCAGCACCAGCTCGGCCGGCGAATCGACGATGTCGCCGCCGGGGATCAGGTAAACGCCCGAGTCGTAATAGGGGACCGGCGAGGGCCGATTGAGATCGTTCGCCGGACCCGCCGTCCAGGCGACCAGCAAATCGTTGCCCGGTGCCGCCGACGGGTGCGTGAACTTGCCGACGCGTGCTCCGCCGGCACCTTGCGGAGCGGCCTCGTCGTTGCCGGTGGTGAACGGTGTGATCGAGTACATGCCACGCGGCGTGAACGACATGCGGAAGGGATAAGATAAGCCGGCACCGATGGTCTGTTGGATCGGTGGGTTCTCGGCGACGAAGCCGGAGTGAAACGGCGGCTGCCCGGGCGGCGGGGCAATCGGCAAGCGGTAGAGCGCGCCGAAGCCGTTGTTGTTGAGGTTGTAGTAGTCGACGATCACCAGATCCTGATTGGAGAGCTGGGTCATGAAGTGGAAGGCCTGGGCATCGCGAAAGGCGCTGATCACCGGCGCCCATTGCCGGCCGTCGGGATAGATCGACCAGATTCCCCACAGCCGAGCATCGCGCAGCCCTTGGGATTCGTGGGTGCTGAACATCAGCCGGCCGTCGCGCAGCGGCGTCGGATGCAAGGCGCTGCTGATGTTCATCGGCGCGACCGCTTCGACGTTACTGCCGTCTGCGTCCATCACGAACAGCTGCAGCGTCGGGTTGGTGAAGCCCTTGGGCGGAGCGAAGCCGTTGCGGTTGCTGGTGAAGGCGATCTTGCCGCCGGCTACCGGCGCGGGTCCGAGGTTGAGGATGCCGTAGCCGAGGTGATCGTACTGATACGGGCTCGGCACATCGACCGGCTGATAGCGCCCGTCCGCCGAGCGGTACCACTCGGCGGCGCCGGTGTTGGGAGTGAATTCTCCGTGGGTCAGCTGCTGAATTTCGCGGCTGGCGAGATGGATGCGGAAGATGTCGGCGCCGCGGTACGGCAGATTGCGCTGGTAGTTGACCGCTTCGACGCGGGCGTCGTGGAAGTAGCTGTAGTAGACCCATTGCGCGTCGAAGGAGAGGAAGGGATCGGTGACCGAGCCGTTGCCGCCGTCGACCAATACCTCTTCGCTGCCGTCGGGGTGGAGCAACATCAGGTCGGCGCCGGGATCGATGCGGGCCGGGTGGAAGACCTCGGGCCAGAGAGTGTTGGTGTTGTTGCCGAAGCGCGCCTGGCGAACGTAGACGATGTCGTAAGGCACCGCCGCCGCGCTGGGGATCGCCGCCAGCAGTATCAGTAGTGCCGTCGTTGTTGTTCGCTGCCGCATCGGCCCGCTCCGTTTGGTCTCAAGACCAAAACCCCATGCCCGGTGCGGTTTTGCAACGGCAATGATTGTGGCGGGGAAGATCAGGAGAAATCCCCGCGCGCCGAGTCACGGCTGCGAATAAACCGTATCGAACAAAGCCGCGGCGTTGCTCTCGACGATCTCGGCGACGCACGAGCTCGCCGCGTCGAGATCGCCTTCGCCGCACTCGATCACACTCGCTCGCGAGCTCCCTTTGCAGCGTTGCAGGTAATAGCGAACCATCTGCTGGCTACGCGCTACCTGGCCCTTGAGGTCGCCGCTGCGGCAGTCGGTGGTCTGGCTCACCCGGCCGCGGTCGTGCAGGAACTGACAGTGGCGCTGCTGCTCGAGGCGCTTGCTGACGAATTTGCGGATGCCGGTCGCCATTGACTCGACGCAGAAGGTTTCGAAGGTGTGCGGTCCGGTGACCGGGGGCTCGCCCAACGTCGACGCCATCGTCGCGCTCGCCGCGGCGCGGGCGCGGCACACCAAGCAGTCGGCGACGTCACCCTGGTAGCTGGTCAATGGGCCGCTGCCGCAGGGAGCAGGGCAGGTGGTGAACCCCAGGGTCGCCGGCAAGCTCGCGCCGCGACACTGCGTCTTGGCCAACTGGGCTACGCTGCGCTGAATTCGCGCGATCGCCTGAGGATAAGGGACATTGTCGGGGTTGTTGCAGTCGACGTCCGAGCGGATCCGGCCACGGGCGCGCTGGACGTGACATTGACCCATCTGGCGGATCAGGTGGAAGGTCAGGCGGCGTTCGGCGAGCATCAGCCCGCTCCGGCAGGTCGCGTCGGCCGGGCTGGTGACAGCTTCGGCGGAGCCGGCGCTCAACATCAAGACCACGATCGCTGCCAGCGTAAGGGTGCGGTGGTTCATGAGGTCATCTGATGAGCGTCTTCTGTGCCAGCGCCGGTTTTGCAGGATGTCGTAGGCGGTACGCCCCAACTAGGCCCGGTTCCGTGCAGCGATGCGAGGCGGGATTACAACCTCGGGCGCCGGTTACACCGCGAGCAAGCGTCGCAGTCGGTCCGGATCGACCGAGCGCTGCTTGCCCTGGACGAAAGAGCGCTTGGTCCAGCGCAGCAGAAAGCAGAGCTCGACGAATGAGAAATAGCGGCTCAAGCC
>DASPMH010000907.1:0-9343 GCA_035627175.1 Terriglobales bacterium
GGGCTGAGCCTGGTACAAGATGCGAGACAGCTCGGCAATCAGCTCGAGCTGAACGGTCGCCAGGTCGGCGGGGGGGCGCTATGGCTGTCGGCGCCGCAGCTGGTCGCACGCGGCTTCGACACCACTTTCACCTACCATGTCCATCTCCAGTCGCCCGGCGCCACCGCCAGCGACGGCTTTGCCTTCGTCATTCAGGATGACCCGCGCGGCGCGAGCGCCTATGCCAACGACGGCGGCGATCTCGGCTATGCGCAAGGCTTCCGCCTCAACGGTGGCGGGCTGACGCGCAGCCTCGCGGTCGAGTTCGACATGTTCGACAACGACGTCTTCAGCGGCGCTGGCGCGGATGGTGAAGCGCCACACATCAGCGTTCAGACGCGTGGTATGTCGGCGAACTCGCCGCGGGCGCAATTCTCACTCGGCTCGGTTCTGGCGCCGACGATTGGCGACGGCAGCACCCACAGCGCGCGCATCGTTTATACCCCCGGCGATCCCGGCACGCTGCAGGTCTATTCGGATGGCGCGCTGACCGCGAGCCTGACCGTCGCGACGGACATCGGCGCCATCGGACTGAGTGGTAGCTCGACCTGCGTCGATCTGGCCGCAGGGAACGCCGGCGTCGAATGCCGCGCCGTCGCCGGTGCATGCGACATTGCCGAACAGTGCGACGGCACCAATTCAACCTGCCCGAGCGATCGAGTAGCCGAGGCCGACACCCCGTGCCGTGGTGCGGCCGGCGAGTGCGACGTCGAGGAGTCGTGCAACGGCAGCGATCCGAGCTGTCCCCCCGACGAATTCCTCGAAGCGGGCGAACCATGCTCACCCGACGGCGACGGCTGTACCGCGGATCAATGCAACGGCGAAGGTGAGTGTGCTCACGCCGGCAGCTGCACCCCGGTTCCCGAGGCTTCGTCGACGCCGACGCGTACGTTGATACCAACGTCGACACCGACTGCGACGACCACGGCGACCGATATGCCGACGCTGACTCCGACCTCGACGGCGACCGATACGCCGACTGCGATACCGACCCACACGCCGACCTCGTCGCACACGCCGACCGGCACGCCGACGTCTACCGCCACGAGCTCCGCAACCCGCACCGCGACCAACACGGCGACACTCACGGCCACGCCGACGCACACCCCGACTCCCCAGGCGACTGTGACCGCCACCATCACCAACACGCCGACGTCGACTCCGACCCAAACGCCGACGGCGACGTCCACGGTCACTCGCACACCGACGATCCCGCCGTCAGCGACCGCCACTGCTTCCGAGACCCCGACCTTCGATCCGACATTGCTAAGCCGAATCGAAGTGCGCCGAGTGCTTCTCTCGACCGGCGGCAGGATTGCGAACAACGGCCGCGTCTGGGTCAACGGCGAGATCAATGACTCGGCCCGCGGCGGCGTATTCGATGAGCTGGTTCTCGCCGGTGGCCACAGCATTCGGGTCGCCGACGGCGACGGCTCGTTCGACATCACCGTGCCGCTCGAGCAGTGCCGGCGCCGGCGCCAGGCCGACGTGGTGTGCGATCTGCGTGGCTCGCTGCGCGCCCGCGTGGCGTTCGTCGCCCAGCGCCGGCGTCCGGGCGAGTGGAAGATGCGGCTTTTCGCCCGCGGCTTCCCCGACACGCTCACCAGCGCCCCGGGCCGGATGGAGAACCCGATGGAAGGTCCCGCCACGGTATCGCTCCAAGCCGGCGGCGCCGCCGAGCACGACATCGTCAGCCGCTGCCGCCAGCTCTCGTACAACGCCCTGTGGTGCCGGTAAGCGAGCAACGCGCCCCAGTCGATATGCCCACGACGAAGGTGACGCGCACGCAGCGATGCCATTTCGGCGCGATCAGCCGAAAGTCGGCCGCAACGATCCCTGCCCCTGTGGCAGCGCCAAGAAATTCAAGAAGTGCTGCCTCACCTGAGCCCAGGATTCCGGCTGTCTCGAGGGGGGCGAACACCTTGGGCGAGGCGCTATGCCCCCTCCGAGAGCGATTGGCTGCGCAGCAGCCGCGCCATGCCTTCGAACAACGCGGCGAGCGAGCTTGCTGCTTCCGGCGGGGCTGCGATGGCGATGCCGCCGTCGGCCGTGACGCTCACCTGCAGGCGGGAGAACAAATCTGCAACTGCGAGCGGGGCTGGCGCCGTTCCTTCGTGGCTCGGGAGATGAGGCGACTCGATGCGCACTGGCATTGGCGCGGGCTCGATGTTCTCGTCCGCCAGACCCGCGACGACGTCGATCTCGCGTGCCAGCGCCACCTCCTCCTGCTCGAGGTCCGTATCTTCCGCCTGCGGCACCGTCACCGGCTCGACCACCCGCTCGAGCTGCGTCAGGAACGAGCCGGAGCGATCGAAGTGCACCTCGTCGCTCGAGCCGTCGAATAGGCTCTTGAACAGTGCCTTCTTGTCGGCGACCAAGGCGGCGATGCGCGCCTCGATGCTGCGCTGACTGACCAGGTTGTAGACATTGATCGGTCGCTTCTGGCCGAGGCGGTGGATGCGGCCAATGCGCTGCTCCAGCACCGCGGGGTTCCAGGGTAGATCGATGTTGATGCAGCAACTGGCGGCCTTCTGCAGGTTGAGCCCGACACCGCCCGCGTCGCTGGCGAACAACACCGTCACCGCCGGATCATCATGGAGATCGATCAAATTCTGGGTGCGACGCGGCCTCGCTTCGCGTCCGGTGAAGAACACGGCACGCTGCCCGGCGTCGGCCAGCACGTCTCGCGTCGCCCAGTGCGCCAGCTCGAGCATCCGCCGCCACTGGCTGAAAACCACGACCTTGCGCTGCTGCTGCACCGTGATCTGGGCGATCAGCTCGCGCAGCTCGATCAACTTGGGGGTCGCCAAGCGCTCGATCGCGGAGGGTTCCGGACGGGTGCCGGCGAGATCCGGCCAAACTTGCGCAAAGCGCAGCTGCGCCAAGCCATTGGCGATGATGCGCTGGGTGGTCAGCAGTTGCATCAGCCTGAGAAACTCAGGCTGCGTCAGGGGCCGCCGGCGACCACGCTGGATCAGCGACGCGATCGGCTGGGTCAGCGCGTCATGTTCGTCGATCTGTTCGGCCGTCATGTCGACAGGGATCACCGTGTCGGTGCGCGATGGCAGCTGGTCGAGCACCTCATCGCGGGTGCGGCGCAGCATCGTCGGCGCGAGCCGCACGCGCAGCGTCGTCAGATGGCGTGCGCCGCCGATGCCTTTCTCCCCGTCAATCTCGCTGACGTGCCACGGCGCCAAGCGCCATTTCGGCTCGAGTGCGAAGCTGTCGACCCAATCATAGATCGAGGCGAGCTCGTCGATGCGGTTCTCCATCGGCGTTCCCGTCAGCACCAAGCGGTAGCGGGGATCGAGTGATTTCACATAGGTCGCGCTCTTGGTCTCCCAGTTCTTGATCCGCTGAGCCTCGTCGAGGACGACGATCTCCGGTGCCCACGCGGCGATCTCGTCGAAGTCGCGCAGCAACTGCTCGTAGTTGATCAGCAGATAGCCACGCTTGTTGCGGCGGTAAATCGCCCGCCGCTCCGCCGGCGAGCCATCGACCTCCTCGATCGGCGTATCGGTGAAAGAAGCCCATTCGCGCAGCCATTGCGGTTTGAGACTGGCGAGCACGATCAGCAGCCCGCGTTGGACCCGTCTGGTCCCCCACAGCACGTGACAGGATGCGATCGCCTGGGCGGTCTTGCCGAGACCCATGTCGTCGGCGAGCAGGAGGCGCCCGGTGGCTAGAAAGCGATGTACGCCTTCGCGCTGGTAGGCGTACGGCTTCAGCTTCATGCCGGTAAGAGCGCGGTCGATTGCGGCCGGTGCGAGAACGTCGCCCGAGTGTTGCAGCCGCTGGCGTTCGCTGCGCAACAGCGCCGGCACGGCCGGTTCCGCAGCGACCGGCGCGCTTCGCTTACTTCCGCCCTCGATCAGCTGCAGCAGCGCGCCGACCAGCGCCAGCCGCGATGCCGGCTTGTCCGCATCAGCATGGCTCAGCGCGAGCGTGCCACCTTCGACTCCGTCGAAGAGCCGCGTCGCGGCCGGCGGCAGCGTTGCATTGCCGCGCACGTGCAGGGTGAGACGTTCCAGCCAATCGCCCGCGCCGGTCAATGGCCGGACAGGATCCCACCGCAGCATCAGATCGGAAGCCACGTCTGCGCCACGGCCTTGGACGGCGAGACTCAGCAGGCGCGGGCGGCCGTAGAGATGATGGAGAATGACCAGCACGTGCTTGCACAGCCCGAGCGAGTTGCGGAGGAAGTCGGCGCAATCGCAGCTGGCGCGGAGGGGCTCCAGCGCTTCGACCAAGGTGCGGTACGGGCGAGTAGCCGCGCCGGTCGTCTTGGTGGTGTACACTCCGAGCGGCGCGCGCTTCGGCGGCGTGGTGGAGACGGCCAGCCCGTCGCGCTTGGCAAAGGCCCACCTTCGCAATACGGCTTGCATCGCCTCGCGGCGCACCGGCCAATCGCCGCCGGCCGTCGCCGCCATCACCTGGGCGACCAGCAGCGCCGGCGGTATCGTGCCGATCTTTCCCCGCACCAGCTCGAGCATTTCATTGCGCGCTTGCTGCTCAGCCCCCTCGACGATCACTCCCATGTCGCCCATCCCTTTTCTCGCCCTCCCATGGTCTCTGCCCGCCTATCGTCGGGTTTCGCCGTGCGGCTAGCAGACGAATGTTCTCAACGGAACCCTTGCCGCGAGTGTGCGCCCCCTTTCCCAGCCTTTCCCAAAGGGCTGAGGCTTTCGCCGGCGAAAGCCTCAGCGCCGTAGGCGCGGGGATTTCTGAGTGGTCGACCCGCCGCTGAGCAAGCCGCCGCGACCAACCAAGCCGCGCTCTACCGAGCGCAGCTACGACGCCTCGACTGACCAGGCCGCGCTCTACCGAGCGCAGCTACGACGCCTCGACTGATCGAGCCGCGCTCTACCGAGCGCAGCTACGACCTTCGACTGACCAGGCCGCGCTCTACCGAGCGCAGCTACAGTTTCTGCTTGGCGCGGAGGAGCTCGCGAATCAATGCGATGTCGCTGCGGCCGAGCTCGCCGGTGAGGGCGAAGCCGGCGAGCACCGCGGTACCCAGCACAAGCACTTTGCCTACCACCGGCAATCCCGGCGTCGCATAGTGTTGCGCCAGCCAGAAGCCGGCGGCGCTGAAGAACAGCGAGCGCAGCATCGTGCCGACGCGCCATTCGATCCGCCAGTGCCGCTGCAACAAGCCGATGCTTGCCAGCACTCCGATCGCCGAGATGGCGCAGCTGACCATCGCTGCGCCGATCGCGCCGTAGGCCGGGATGACGATCACGTGAGCGAGCAGCGTCACCGGTACCAGCGGCAACACCGCCCGCGTCGCCAACTGCGGCCGGCCGATGGCCACCTGCATCGTCGAGGTGATCGTCATCGCCGAACGTCCGAAGGCGGCGACGGCGAGCGGCGGTACCAAGCCGGCCGCGGGCGCATAGCGCGCGCCGGAGACCAGCGTCATCACCTCGCCGGCGCAGCCGCAGACCACCGCGATCAGCGGAATGCCGATCAGCATCAGCCGAAAGGTAGTGGCGACCAGCAGGTCGGCACGCTCGCGGCGCTCGTCGCGCAAGGCACGGGTCACCGTCGACAGCAGCAACGGCGCTGCCGCCAGCGAGACGAAGCTGAGCGCCATCGACACGTTCTGCGCCGCGCCGTAGTAGCCGGCCTGCTCGGTAGTGCCGCCGAGCAGCTTGAGCAGCAAGAGATCTACGAAGCCGAGCACCCGCTGACACATCGAGAACAGCAACAGCGGCACCGCGTACGACCACAGACGACGCCAAGGGAACGACGAGCGACGCCACGGCGGACGGACATGATGGCGCGCCACCAATACGCTGGCGAGCGATGCTCCCACCATTCCGAGGATCGCGCCATTGACGCCGAAGCCGAGCCATACCGCCGAGACGATCAACACCATGCGGGCGATGGCGTAGGTCGCCGAGACCATGGCGCGGTGGACGAAGGCGCCGGTGCCGATCAGCACCTGGCTGTGCACACTGGTGACGGTGACCATCACAATCACCAGCGCATAGACGCGCAGCGGCGTCGCCACCGCCGGTTCGCCAAGCACAGCCGCAACTGCGCCGGCGCTGAGCCAGATCAGCAGCAGAGCGACCGCTCCTACCGAGAGGTTCGCACGCAGCGCGGTGGCGGCGATCGGCTGCCAATCGCGCGCTTCGCCGATCAGCTTGATGGTCGCGCGCGAGAACGCGGCAAGGATCGCCCACTCGACCCACATGCCCATCGAAACCGCCAGCGCATAGATACCGTAGCCCTCCGGGCCGAGCTTGCGGGTGAGATAGGCGGTGGTGAGTACTGCGGCGGGTAAAAAGAGGGCATCCGCGATCAGGACGAGCAGCGCACCATGCATAGGGCGGAGGCGGAGAGATTCGGGTCAGCGCCGGGCACTCAGCCGCCAACCGAGCACGAGGTTGTAGACCGTTCCGATCGTCCAGCCGACGACCGCGCCGACCAAGGCGCCGTAGCACAAGCCGACGATACTGCCCGCCCAGCTGACGGAATAGCCGTAGAAGTATTGGCCGAGCAAAGACAGGTGCGGCCCGACCTCCGGTCCGCCCTTGAGCACCAGCCACACGGTCATGAGGAACAATCCAATACCGCCGAGGATCGCGCATACCAGCGCCAGCACCCCGGCCTGGATGCGAGCGACGGCGTGGACGATCTCGAGCTCGCGAGCTTTCGGGTCGGTCATGCTTGCCTCACACTTGATCGAGCATGTTGCGGCGCTGCTCTGCCTCGGCGCGGCGTCGCAGCAGCGCGGCGTAAGCGGCGACACCCCAGTTGCGAAGCCGGGCGACGCTGTAGCCGGCGGCGCCAGCTACCACGGCCGCTTCGAGCGAACCGATCAACGCGCCCTGCCAGCTGACGCTGTAGCCGATCAGATACTGGCCGAGCAGCGCCAGGTTCGGCCCGACCAGCGCTCCCCCTTTGAGCAGCAAGGCCGAGGTTGCGAGGAACAGGCCGAAGGCGGCAACCACGGCGAAGGCCGCCGCCAATGCCACCGCATCGAGCGGGGCGAAAGCTTCTTCGAGCAATCTCTCCGAAACGGCGATGGCCGGATCGGGGACGGCAGCGATGCGCTGCGGAAATAGGCGGTCGCCGCTCGTCGCCGGCAGCGAGGCTTGCTCGTGGTATTCCTCCTCGACGTTGACCGACCAGACATCGTAGTTGGCGCCGGCGGCAAGATTGCGAGCCGCATAGATGCCGGTCAGCATCGAGTGGTCCTGGTTGTTGTAGCGGTGCTGGCCATTGCGGCCGATCAGTTGGAGATTGTCGATCTGGCCGAGATAGCTCCGCACCGTATCGAGGTTGCGGCGATAGCTCTGGTCGTAGATCGGGTAGGCCTTCTGCATCCGCACGATGGTGCCGTCGTCGACCTCCGACGGATCGATCAGTCCGATGCGCGAGCATTCCCTGGTGCCGAGCTCGAGCAAGCGCTCGGTCGACCAGGTCCATTCTTCGTCGCCTTCCCACAGGAAATACTCGAGCCCGAGAGACGTCTTGGAAGAGTCGGGTACCATCTCAGGGCTCCAGTTCTTGTAGTTCTGGATGCGGCCGAGCTTCACTTCCGGCGAATGGATGTAGATCCAGTTGTCGGGAAACACTTCCGGCCGCTGCAGAATCAGCACCACGGTCAGATAGTCGCGATAGCGCAGGCCGGCAGCGGCGGCGAGCACTTCCGCCGGCGGCGCCGGATCGAGGGCGTGGATCAGCTCGCGGATCGGCATCGACGAGATGCAGTGCGACGCCGGCAGCTCGACCAATTCTCCGTGGTTGTCGCGGGCGAAGACGGCGACCACTCGGCCGCGCTCGTGGCGGATGCGCTCGACCCGCAAACCGCGCAGCGTCGGCACCGAGCGCTGCGCCAGGAGCTGTTCGCATTGTTCCCACATCATTCCCGGACCGAGCCGCGGGTACTGGAACCGTTCGATCAAGCTGGTGATCACCTGGCCGTCGCTGGCGCGCGCCGAGCTCAGCAGCGCATTGCGCACCGCCTCGCGCAGCGACAGGTTCTTGATCCGCTGCGCCGCCCAGTCGGCGGAGATCTCCGAGCAAGGGATGCCCCAGACCTTCTCGGTGTAGGTCTTGAAGAAGATCTCGTACAGGCGCGTGCCGAAGCGGTTGGACACCCACGACTCGAAGCTGGTTTCGTCGCCCGCCGGCGACAGCTGGGCACGGGCGTAGCTGAGGCACACCAGCAGCGTCTCGACCGGACCGAGGCCGAGCAGGGCGTTGAGCGGCTTGAGCGGGTAGTCGAAGAACTTGCCGTCGTAGTGGATGCGCGACAGCCGCGGCCGGATCAGCAGCTGGTCGCCGAGGATCTCGCGCCACACCTCGTTGATCAGCGGCACCTTGGAGAAGAAGCGGTGGCCGCCGATATCGAAGCGATAGCCGCGGTAGCTGACCGTACGCGACAAGCCGCCGACTTGGTCGTCGGCCTCGAGCACGGTCGACCCCATGCCGAGCTTCGACAACTCGTAGGCAGCGGTCAGACCGGCGGGCCCGCCGCCGATGATCACCGGCGAGGCGTTCACCTCAGCTGACCTGCTGTCGCGATGCCGGCAGCGTCACCGGCGCGCGCAGGTACTGCCACACGCCCAGGATCACGCCGAGGCCGCAGTAGAAGTAGTAGAGCCAGTGCATCGCTACCGAGCGTATGGCGAACCACAGGCCGCGCTTGGCAGCGAAGAAGCGATAGACTTCGAAATTGAGCAGCAGCAGCGCGGTCGCGATCGGAACCCACATCGACAGCACTGCCCACAGCGCCGCTGCCGACGCCGTCGATGCGGCGGCGATCAAGGCCACGGTGCCGAAGAGCAGCAGCCAGGCGAGCACGACGCTGACCCGATGCACCGCAGTGACGTTGAGATCGGCGGGCATCGAGCCCTGTCGCAGCATCAGCGCGATCCACGGAGCGGCGCGGTCGAAGAGGTCGGTGCGAACGACACTCGCCAGCGTCCAGCGCTTGAGATGGGTCACTTGTATGGTCGGCTCGAGGGCGAGGCGATGACCGGCAGCAGCGAGGCGGGCGCCGAGCTCGATGTCCTCGATGCACGGGCGACTGTAGCTCTCGTCGAAGCCGCCGCTGGCGACAAAGACCTCCCGCCGAATCGCGCCGCAGCCGGCCCAGAAGGTCGAGGCGTGGCTCGCGCTGCTTTGATGGATCAAATGGTGGAACAGGTTGCGGTACTGCGAGACGAACGACGGCTCGCTCGGCTGGTCGTCGTAGGAGCCCATTACCGCTACTGTCTCGGGATGCTGGCGTAAGTAGGCGTCGATGCGGGCGAGGGTATCGGCATGTACGCAAACGTCGGCATCG
>DASPMH010000908.1:0-3002 GCA_035627175.1 Terriglobales bacterium
TGCCGGGTGGGACTCACACCCACTGGAGATCACCGTCTTTGCACGGCACACCGGATAGCCGGCATAAAGCAGCAGTTGTACGGAATCAGAACTTATCAGGCCTAGCCGCGACCGGTTCAGTCCCTCCCTCGATTCCCGGCGACCGTATACGGAGCTGCGCCTCGCCGAGCGTGCTCTGCGGAGCTTCGGCGAGCCGGCCGAGCCGCTGCGAGCCTTGGTTCGCCACGTCGTCGGTCGAGCCCGGGCAGCGGCATCGGTCGATGGGCAGCAAACGCGAACGTCTCGATAAGCTGCTGGTGGTCCGCGGCTTGGTCGGTAGTCGCGATCGCGCCCAACGCTTGATCCTCGCCGGCAGCGTCGTTGTCGGCGGCCACCGCGTCGACAAGCCGGGCACGGCCGTGCTTGCCGATGCTGCGATCGAGATCCGCGGCGAGGATATTCCCTACGTCAGTCGCGGCGGGCTCAAGCTGGCCGCAGCCCTCGATCACTGGCAGATCGACGTGCGCGACCGCACCGGCCTCGACGTCGGAGCCTCGACCGGCGGATTCACCGATTGCCTGCTGCAGCGCGGCGCCCGCGAGGTGATTGCGGTCGATGTCGGCTACGGCCAGCTCGCCTGGAAGCTGCGTCAGGATCCGCGCGTCACTTTGCGCGAACGGGTCAACGTGCGCCATCTCGACCCGGCTGAGCTGCCCTATCGCGCCGAGATCGCGGTCGCCGACGTCTCCTTCATCTCGCTCGAGCTGGTATTGCCGGCTATCGTCGCCTGCGTCGCAGCCGGGGGCATCATCCTGCCGATGGTCAAGCCCCAGTTCGAGGTCGGCAAGGGCGAAGTCGGCAAGGGCGGCGTGGTGCGTGACGAGGGCTTGCGCCAGTCAGCCGCCGATCGTATTGCGCGCGTCGCGGCCGGGATCGGTCTTCACTACCACGGCCGGTTCGAATCGCCCCTACCGGGTCCGAAAGGCAACCTCGAGATCTTCCTCTACCTGCAGCGACCAAAGTGACGCTACGGCTTAGCTGTGCGCAAGCTGCCCTAAAGCGTGACGAGCGCCGACCGCTGTAGCGCGCGCTCTCCAAGCGCACCCAGGCTGACGTTGTAGCGCGCGCTCTCCGAGCTCGGGAGAGAATCATTGTAGCGTGCGCCCTCCGAGCGCACCGGGGCGTGGCCGTGGGGTCGACGCGGACTCGGTGGAGGACTCGGTGGACACCCACTCGATCGCGTGCCGCCGGAGAGGGACGCGGTGGACACCCACTCGATCGCGTGCCGCCGGAGTGGGTGTCCTGTGAATGGTTACCTGTCGGCCTCGTCGCCGATGCTGTGAGTTGCGGCAGCGTGCGGTCGGCAAAGGCGCTTGAAGCCGAGGCCGACGAGGTCGAGGACGATCGAGAACGATTTTGACTCGGACCAGTCGAGGGTGTGTGCTTAGCGCTTCACCTTCGGTCTCAATGGACCCCGTGACGGCGAAGCCACTCCAACATCCGCTTCCAACCATCGTCCGCCGCTTCCTGGCGGTAACGCCGGCTCGGCCAGTCGCCCGTACCAGGCGATGCCCGCTTTCACCGATGGGCGATGGGCGGCATACAGCCATGTAACCCGGCCGCCCCAGCAGAAACCGGTAATCGCCAGCCGACTGCCGTCGCCTTTGTTGCTGGCGACCCAGCCCGCCACCGCGTCGAGGTCCGCAAGCACCTGCTCGTCCGGCACCTTGGCAACGATGGCGCGGACTCGTCAATCGATGCGCGGCCGCGGACATCGCCCTGGCGGGCGAACAAATCGCGGGCAATGCCCGGATACCCTTGCTTGGCCAGCCGGCGGCATACGTCGCGAACGTACTCGTGCATGCCGAAGATCTCGTGCACGACGATCACCACCGGATGCTTGTCCCCCGTCGCCGGCATCGCCCGGTAGCCGGGCAACTCCCGCCCGGCGGCTGCGATTCGCACCTCGCCGGCCACCAGCGCTCTCGCTCGAGGTGGTGATGGTCTCCGCGGCAATCGGCCGCACCGCCAGAGCATAGCCCGCCGCGATCGCGCTGCCGGCGAGGAACTCCCTTCGCGTGAGGGATGTTCTATTGTCAGTTGCTTAGTATGCCGTGCAGCGCCGGAAGCCATTGATGTCTGCTGTAACCACCTCCGACGATCAGCGACCTGGCGACACGGGCCGATAACCTTCAAACTCCCAGTGGCCATACTGCGAAAGCTTGAGCGCTATTTGCTCCCATGAGGACCCGGTTGTCCGGGCACAAAGCCACTTAAGCTTGCCTTCGATGATATGGGGGTCGTATTCGAATACAATCAGCAAATGGTGTCCGAATACGGCGCCTTCATGGGTACGGTTCGCGATCAGCCACTTGGGTGAGCAGACAATGAAGTCAAAGAGGTCGCCGCCATCCTTTCCCGCGACGCCGATCGTTGCAGCCACAAGGAAGCAAAACGACTCTGGATCACCGGGGCATTCCTCAAAGAGCGCAATGTCAGGCGAATCAAAACGCTTCAGCTCGGCGCGAAGATGAGTCTGTAATGTCGAGGTGTCCATTAGTCTGCCACTGTCCAGGCTTGGGCACTCCATTAGGCCCCGCCCACCTACTCTCAAGGTTAGCCTGTCTACCGGTGATTGCATATGATGAGTTTTTGCCCCGCAAGATTCCTATCTCATTTGCTATTGCAGCCGCGTCATCCGCTACGCCCTGCGGTCTTAACCATCCGAGCGCATCGATCACAGCGCGAATCTGAGCACCAGAAAGATGGGGAACAAAGCTTCCTGCCACTGCGAACCTGACATCCCTGCCATCTTCCGCGCGGTACAGATCACGCGCATCCAGGATTGTCTCCGATACCGAATGGTACGAACGAAGCGGCGAATGCTAACCCTACTTGGTAGAGTCGAGATGTGGCGCGGTGGTTTAGGCTGAGGTTTGGATTCCCTGTTGCTCGCTCTTTCGTCTGCGAGTGTCCCAGCATTCCAGCCGTGCTCCGTTTCCACATCCCGCTCATCAAACCGG
>DASPMH010000909.1:0-3742 GCA_035627175.1 Terriglobales bacterium
CCTGGGCGCGACCAGCCAAATGTTGTTCACGCCGGGCCTGGCCAATTCAGAAACTAAAATAGGGGCAACAGTTTCCATCCTTGTTAAAGGTTGCCTATCGTATGGCCCGGATCCAGCCGCTTATGATAGGCAGCAATTCGCATGGCGAGTAGTCCCGCAGTCTCAACCCGGGCCGGCCGGTACGTCGCCCAGCCGGCCGGCTATCGGGCGTTCATGCCGGCATCTCTACCGCCGCAACCGCCGCTCGCGCTCACCGGTGAATTGCCGCGCCTACTCTCTGCCGCCGATCGCGCGCTGGGGCGGCTCGACGGGTCCGTGCTGACGTTACCCAACCCAGATCTCTTCGTCTTCATGTACGTCCGCAAGGAGGCCGTGCTCTCCAGCCAGATCGAAGGCACGCAGAGCTCCCTGCAGGACCTGCTCGCCGCCGAGGCGCACCTGTTCGATCAAAACCTGCCGCAGGACGTCGACGAAGTCATCAACTACGTGCGGGCGATGAACCACGGACTGACACGGCTGCCTGAGCTGCCCGTCTCCGTGCGATTGATCCGCGAGATCCATGCGGAGCTGATGCGTGGGGTGCGCGGCGGCCGGCTGCAGCCCGGCGAACTGCGCACGAGTCAGAACTGGATCGGTCCGGCTGGCTGCACACTTGCCACGGCGACCTTCGTGCCGCCGCCGCACCACGTCGTGCCCCAGGCGCTCGGCGAATTGGAGAAATTTCTGCATGCGCCGGACGAGTTGCCGCCACTACTCAAGATCGCGCTTGCTCACGTGCAGTTCGAAACGATCCATCCGTTCTTGGACGGCAATGGTCGTGTGGGCCGGCTGCTGATCACCTTCCTGCTCACCGAGCGCAGCGTCCTGCACAAGCCGGTGCTTTATCTGTCGCACTTCTTCAAGCAGCACCGCCAAGAATACTACGAGCACTTGCAGGCCGTGCGAACCCAGGGCGCCTGGGAGGAGTGGTTCGGGTTCTTTCTTCGCGGCGTGATCGAAGTCGCAGGCGAGGCGTCCGAGACGGCCAGGAGAATTTTGCAGCTCCGCGAGCAACATCGTGCGGCAATCACGCTGCAACTTGGCCGAGCCGCGGCCAATGGCCACAAAGTGCTAGAGTCGCTGTTCGATCGGCCGATCGTTGCGGTTGCTGATGTACAGAAGCTGACCGGGACGACGTACGCGGCGGCGAACAGTCTGGTCTCTCGCCTCGTTGAGCTTGGCGTGCTCAGCGAGATGACCGGCTACGCACGCAACCGTCGCTTCCGCTTTGCGCGATATATCGCGCTGTTCAGCGATGCAGATCCGGGCGTCGTTCCAGGGGAGGCCAACGGGTGAACCAGTTCACCTTCCTCCGGCGCGAATGGGCCGACGTCTTCGAGGCTGCCGCGAAGGCGGAAGCTTCGGCTCACGCCGACCCGCGCACCGCCTGCTTCTATGCCCGCCGCACGCTCGAGCTAGCGGTCAGCTGGGCCTTCAAGCATGACGCGACGCTCAGGCTGCCGTACCAGGACAACCTCTCGGCGCTGATTCACGAACCGACCTTCCCTGAAGTTTCAGCGCGAAGGAATCAGGTACGCCGATCTCTCCGAAGACGACAAGGATCAATGGAACGCGCTCGAGTGGGCGATGATGGCAACGTCCCGCAGAGCGTCGAAGCCGAGGCCGTCAACAAGTGGTGCTTCAACAAAGACACGGTCGACAAGGTGCTGGAGCACATGATGACGCGCGGGCTGACGGTCGCGGGTGTCGACCGGCTGGGTAAAACCACCACCGCGCCTGCGGCGCTGAGGCTTTCGCCAGCGAAAGCCTCAGCCCTTTGGGAAAGGGGGCGTACCTACAGAGTGTAGGTGCCTAGCATGGGGAGGGCGCCTATCTTCAGGCTTGGGGCGGCGGTTTGGAGGCGGTCGATCAGGGCGGGGAAGCGCATCGCCGGTAGGGTTACCGCACCTTGGGCGAGGTCACGCAGGAAGTTGTCCCAGTGATGGAACAGCACGGTGCCCGGTGACAGTGCGGCGACCAATCGCTCGGGGTAGCGCTCGGTCGAGGTCCAGCCGGCGACGCAGGCGAGCGCGAGATCGACGGGATTGATCTGCCAGTGCCGCTCGACCAGCTCGGCGCTGCCGACGTGGAAGATGCGCCGGCCGGCGACTTCGATCTCGGTGCCGATCACCATGCCGCAGCGGTACCCCTGGGTGCGCAGCGGCACGTCGCAGCAATCGGCGATGTCGCCCGGGAACGGGATGCGCCCTAAGAGGAAGGCCGAGTGCGCGCTCGGCCAGAAGCGCAATCGAAACGGACCGACCTCCGCCTCGTGCGGCGTGCTGCCCGCCGCCGGCTCGATCGCCTCGATCTGTGTCTCGGGTACGCCGAAGCTGCGGCACAGGTTGAGCGCCGAGCGCGAGCCGAACACCCGCGCCCCGGTGCGCCGCGCGATCTCCGGCGCGTCGAGAGCGTGGTCGAAGTGGGTGTGCGACAGCACGATCGCATCGGCACGCGGGACGTACTGCTCGGTCAGCTGCGCATCCGATTGCAATGGTGCCCAGAAGCAGCGCGACAGCGAGGCACGGGTGAGGTACGGGTCGATGACGATGACGTGGCCGTGATGTTCCAGGGCAAAGCCGGCGGTGCCGAGCCAGGTCAGCGATACACTGCCCTCGCCGGCTGCGATGGCGGGAAAAAAGATATCGTGGGGTAAAGCCATCGGCGCAATTCCGTCCGCTGGTGCGATACGATATCTGTCCGCGTCGAGCCAGAGCTTATGAGACCACCCACCTTATGATCAGCCGGCAAGCGGCACCCGCCGTGGTGCGCGGGCTCGCCGTCGCGGTCGTGCTGTTGCACTTCCTGATCGGAGCGCTGCAGCCGACCGACGGCACCGCCTACGTCGATCTGCCGTCGCGGCTGTATGCTTTCCGTGGACACGCCCACCAAGGTGAGGCCGAGGCGAAGGGCGGCATCGATGTTCAGAGCGGCGATCTGCTGATCGCGGTGCGCGGGCGAGCGGTGCGCGTCGCGGCCGATCTCGCCCAGACACGCCCGGCAACCGGCGCGGTGGCGAGTCAGGTGGGCGTGACCATCTTGCGGGCCGAGGCGGAGCGGCGGGTCGAAACTAACCTGCCGCGGCCAGAGCTCGGCGTCCTGTTCAGCGAGCTGCCACCAGGCTTGTTGATCGTCGACGTGTACGACGCCGAGCTCGACCTGAAACGCGGTGACGTGATCACCAAGATGGACGGTTCCCCCTTCCCATTGCCTTTGACCGAGCAAGCGAGCCGGTCGTGGCATGGCACGGTGCGCAATTGGTTGTTCCCCTTTCAGGAAGAGAATCCTCATGCCTACCAGGGCGATCGTTGGTTGGGTCGGATCGGTGCAGGGGGGTTGGTTACCTACGCGGTCGTACGCAAGGGCGAAACGCGGCTCGTCCGCGTGCCCGTCGGCCGGCGAGGGCTCGATATGGTCCTGACGCTGTCGAGCGTCTTCGCCCTGGCGCTGCTGCTGACCGGCATATCCTTCCTATGTCAGCCGCAGCTCGGATTCCCGGGAGTTGCGCGCGCGATCGCGGGCTGGCTGATCGCCGGGTTTGCGCTGCTAAATCTCTTCTTCTCGGCCTCCCCTACTCTCTCCGCCGCAACGTTGCTAGGGCTCGACGGATCGCTGGTGCTGCTGGCCCTGGCAATTGCGGCGGCGGCCAGTCCGCCGCGCTGGCCCCGCCAAGCCGAGGTGTAGCTGCGCTCGGCAGAGCGCG
>DASPMH010000910.1:0-4806 GCA_035627175.1 Terriglobales bacterium
CGATGGCGAGTGGCCTGCCGGTGATCGCAACCGACGTCGGTGGCGTGCGCGAGCTGGTGCGCGACGGCCGCGACGGCTTCGTCGTCCCGAGCGAGGATTGCGCCGCACTGGTGCGGCGCACCACCGAGCTGCTCGGCAACGACGAGCTGCGCGACCAACTCAGCCGTGGCGCCCGCGCCCGCGCCGAGGAGTTCTCGACACCGAAGATGACCGAGGCGCTCGCGGCAATTTACCAACATGTGCTGGCGGAGAATCGAAGATGAGTGAGTGGCCGATGATTTCGGTGATCGTACCGATGCGCAACGAAGCCGGGCATATCGGCCGCTGCGTTCGCTCGATCCTCGAGCAGGATTATCCGGCCGACCGGATGGAAGTACTGGTCGTCGACGGCGAGTCGGACGACAACTCCCGCGAAGAAGCCGCCGCCTGCGGACCGCAGGTGCGCGTCTTGAACAATCCCGGCCGGATCGTGCCGACGGCGATGAACATCGGCATCCGGGCCGCCCGCGGCGAGATCATCATGCGCGTCGATGCCCACACCACCTTATCTCCCGACTACGCCCGCATCGGCGTCGAGACCCTGCGCCGCACCGGTGCCGACAACGTCGGCGGGCCGATGCACGCGATCGGCGGCGGTCGCGCCGCCAACGCGGTGGCGGCGGCGATGGGCTCGCGCTTCGGCATCGGCGCCTACTTCCACTTCGGCACCGAGGAGCGCGAGGTCGACACGGTCTATATGGGGATGTTCCCGCGGCGCATCTTCGAGCGCATCGGACTGTTCGACGAAGAGCTGGTTCGCAATCAGGACGACGAGCTCAACTATCGCCTGCGCAAGTCGGGCGGCCGCATCGTGCTGACGCCGCTGATGCGCTCGCGCTACCAGAACCGCACCAGCTTTCGAAAGCTGGCGCGGCAGTTCTACCAGTACGGCGTGTGGAAGGTCCGGGTGCTGCAGAAGCACCCGCGCCAGATGAGTCCGCGGCAATTCGTCCCACCCGTGTTCGTCGCGACGGTGCTGCTGAGCGCGTTGTTCGGTCTCGTCTACAGCCCCTTCGCTTGGCTCTGCCTGGCGGTGCTCGGCGCGTATGTGCTGGCGCTGTCGGCGGCGAGCGCGATCACCGCCCAGCGCGCCGGTTGGGACCTGTTTTTTCCGATTCTGCTGTCATTCGTCATCATGCACGTCAGCTGGGGCACCGGCTTTCTCGTCGGCGCGGTTCGCTTCGGCAGCCGCTGGTTCGGCGACGAGCCGCAGCCGCCGCTGCTGTCGAGCAGCTCCGTTGAAAGCTCATCATCAGGATGGAGGTCGGCCTAGGCGCCGCAACAGACATGGAAACACGTGAGAAAACCGGGGGGGAGCGATGAGAACGCGAGAGAAGCTGACTCTCGAGGAGAAGGTCGCGCTGGCACTCGAGCTGATCAAGCGCGAGCGCAGCCTCGACGAGATCCGCCAGCACTACCGGGTCAGTCACACCACGGCCTACAAGATCCGCAATACCTTTCTCGAGGGAGGGCGTCTGGCATTGGGAGCCGATCGGCGCGAGAAAGATAGTCGTGAGCTCGAGGCGCGCATCTCGGCGCTCGAAGTTCTGGTCGGCAATGGTGCCGCCAATGGTAACGGGCTGAACCGATACAAGGCTTGAACATGGATGTAATGGTCACCGGAGCCGCGGGCTTCATCGGGTTTCATCTGAGCCGGCGGCTGCTGGCGCGCGGCGATCGCGTCCTCGGCGTGGACAATCTCAATGCTTATTACGACCCTCGCTTGAAGCACGCCCGGCTCGAGCAGCTGCAGCAGTCCGAAAGCTTCCGGCTGGCGCAGGTCGATATCTCCGACCGCGCCGCAATCGAGAAATTGTTCCGCGACCAGCCGCCGCAGCGGGTGGTGCACCTCGCCGCTCAGGCCGGCGTGCGCCACAGCATCGAGCACCCGCACGACTACGTCGACAGCAACCTGGTCGGCTTTCTCGACATCATCGAGGGCTGCCGCCACAGCAAAGTCGAGCATCTGGTCTATGCCAGCACCAGCTCGGTCTACGGGCTGAACACCGGCATGCCGTTCAGCGTGCATCACAATGTCGACCACCCGATCAGCTTGTACGCGGCGACCAAGAAGGCGAACGAGCTGATCGCCCATTGCTACAGCCATCTCTACGAGCTGCCGACCACCGGCCTGCGCTTCTTCACCGTCTATGGGCCATGGGGCCGGCCGGACATGGCGCTGTTCCTGTTCACCAAGAACATTCTCGCCGGAGTGCCGATCAACGTCTTCAACCACGGCAACATGGTGCGCGACTTCACCTACGTCGATGACATCGTCGAGGGCGTCATCCGCACCCTCGATCAGGTCGCTACGCCCGACCCACAATGGTCGAGTGACACTCCCGACCCGGCGACCAGCTCGGCGCCGTACCGGCTCTACAACATCGGCAACAACAGCCCGATCCGCTTGATGGAATACATCGAAGCGGTCGAGGAGGCGCTCGGACGCAAGGCGCAGCTCAATCTGATGCCGATGCAACCCGGCGACGTCGAACGAACCTTCGCCGATGTCAGCGACCTGACCAAAGCGGTAGGTTTCGCCCCGAAGACGCCGGTCAAAGAAGGCGTCCGCCGTTTCGTCGAGTGGTACAAAGAGTGGCACCGGCCATCGCTGTAGCGCGCGCTCTGCGAGCGCGCCACCCGCGGCGCAACCACTGGCAGCGCGGCGCTCGGTAGACCAAGTGCGCTCGGAGAGCGCACGCTACAATCCCGCAAGCCCCCAAGCCGCCAAGCCCTCAAGTCCACCCAAGTGCGTCCGGGGGCAAATTGACTTGCCGACGGCCGCTCAGTATACCCCGCCTCTTTGCAACATTTCTGAATTTCGAGGCCCACTTGAGCATTCTCGTCGACAAAAATACCCGCGTCCTGACCCAGGGCATCACCGGCGCGACTGGACAGTTTCACACGCGCGCCTGCCGTGAATACGGCACCCAGATGGTCGCCGGGGTCACGCCCGGAAAAGGTGGCAGCGACTTCGAAGGCATTCCGATCTTCGACACCGTCGCCGCGGCCGTCAGCGCCACCGGTGCCAATGCTTCGGTCATCTACGTGCCACCGCCGTTTGCGGCCGATGCCATCCTCGAGGCCGCCGATGCCGCCATCCCCCTGGTCATTTGCATCACCGAAGGGATCCCCGCCCTCGATATGGTGCGCGTCGCCCGTTACCTCGAGGGCCGCAACACCCGCTTGATCGGGCCGAACTGCCCGGGCGTGATCACTCCAGGCGAGTGCAAGATCGGCATCATGCCCGGCTACATCCACAAGCCCGGCGGCATCGGCGTGGTCTCGCGCAGCGGCACCTTGACCTACGAGGCGGTGCACCAGCTGACTCAGCTCGGCATCGGGCAGTCGACCTGCGTCGGCATCGGCGGAGATCCGATCGTCGGCACCAGCTTCGTCGATGTGCTGACTCTCTTCGAAAACGATCCCCAAACCGAGGGCGTGATCATGATCGGCGAGATTGGCGGCAGCGCCGAGGAAGCCGCCGCCGAATACGTGCGGAGCTCGATGAGCAAGCCCGTAGTCGCTTTCATCGCCGGCCAGACGGCGCCGCCGGGAAAGCGCATGGGCCACGCCGGTGCGATCATCGCCGGCGGTCGCGGCACCGCCGCCGACAAAATGAAAGCTCTGTCCGCCGCGGGTATCCGCGTCGCCAATAGCCCGGCCGAGCTCGGGTCCACCATGAAAACCGCCCTCTCGGAGCGAAAGAAATGACCGAACGCACCCTCAACATCGTCAAGCCCGACGCTGTCCGCAAAAATGCCATCGGCGAGATCGTTCGTCGCTTCGAGGCCGCCGGCCTCAAGCTCGTCGCCGCTCGCATGATGCAGCTCGATCAGCAGACCGCCTCACGCTTCTACGCCGTTCACAAGGAGCGGCCTTTCTTCAACAGCTTGACCCAGTTCATGTCGTCGGGGCCGGTGTTCGTCTCGGTACTCGAGGGCGAGAACGCGATCGCCAAGGCTCGCGAGCTGATGGGCGCGACCGATTCACTCAAGGCCGCTACCGGTACGATCCGGAAAGACTTTGGCACCGATGTCGAGCAGAATGCAGTCCATGGCTCGGACGGACCCGACACCGCCCAGTGGGAGATCGGCTTCTTCTTCGGCGAGCGCGAAATCAGCCCTCGCTGATTTCGCCGCCGCAACCCGGCCGCTGACGGCGCGGCAGCTCCGCGCGTGGCTGGCGGAGCGCGGTTATCCAGCCTTTCGGGCGCAACAGGTCCTGCAATGGACCTATCGCCGCGGAGCCCAAAGCTTCGCGGTGATGAGCGATGTCCCCGCCGTCCTGCGCGGCGAGCTGGCGGAGGCATTTCGCTTCCCCGCACTCACTCCCGAAGTGGTGGCGCGATCGGCGGATGACACCCGCAAGCTGCTGTTTCGCCTCGACGCCGGTACCGCGATCGAGTCGGTGATCATCCCGGATCTGCCTCGCCTGACGCTGTGCATCTCCTCGCAGGCCGGCTGCGGCATGGGCTGCGGCTTCTGCGCCACGGCGCGCCTCGGCTTGATCCGCAACCTGCGCGCCGACGAGATCGTCGGTCAGGTGCTCGCGGCACGCCGCGAACTGGCTTTCGACGAGCGGCTGACCAACATCGTCTTCATGGGCATGGGGGAGCCGCTGGCGAACTATGAGGCGATCGTCGAGGCGATCGAGATGCTGATCGCCGATTGGGGCGTCGGCCTGTCGAGCCGGCGCATCACCGTATCGACCGTCGGCCTGGTGCCGGCGATGACCCGCTTGGTGGGTGAGACCCAGGTCAATCTG
>DASPMH010000911.1:0-4603 GCA_035627175.1 Terriglobales bacterium
TCGGCACGGCGGTCGCCGGCGGCACGTTGCCGAGTGATGTCGATACTTGTGATCAGGGGTGGACGACCTGCGGCAACGATCTCAGCAGCTGCCAAGACGATCTCGCGGTGGCACAGGCGTGCGGCAACGGCATTGTCGACGCGGGCGAGGATTGCGACATCGGCACGCTGTTCGAGGCGACCTGCATCAGTGAAGGTTTCGCGGGCGGCACCCTCGCTTGCGCCGGCGGTTGCGCCTTCAATACGGCCGGCTGCTACAGCTCGCGCTTCTCCGACAACGCCGATGGCACGATCACCGACAACGAGACCGGATTGATGTGGGAGAAGAAGATCAGACTCGATAGTGGGGTCGATGTCGCCAATCTCGAGGACGCCGACAACTACTACCTATGGTCGGGCATCTGCAGCGATGAATCCCGCTGCCAGCCGGACGCGGCCTCCGAGGCGGCGTGTTTGGCGGGCGCCGAGGGCAGCACGAACGGCTGCGCTCGATGCGCGACCGGTACGTGCAACGTGACGCCGAACGGCACGGTATGGCAATGGCTCGTTAGCTTGAATACCTCAGGCTACGGCGGTCATAGCGACTGGCGTTTGCCGACCAAGTCGGAGCTGTCCGCGCTGATCGATGACGGTCAGCCCACGTCGCCTCGGATCGCTGCCGCGTTCCATGGCGCAAGTTGCGGCGCGGCCTGTGCCGACGTGACCGATCCAGCGTGCTCTTGCACCCGGTCCGATCTATATTGGTCGGCATCTAGTGCCTCGCCAAACACCGACACGGCTTGGATGGTTCTGTTCGACATCGGCGATGTGGACACCGTCAATAAGTTCTTCACCTCGTATGTTCGAGCGGTTCGCGGCGGCGCACAATAGAATCTCGCTGACCGCGGCTGTGGCTTCAAAAGTCTGGCGCGAGCGACCCTGGGCGTGGACCTCAGGGCGCGACTCGGATCGGTAACCGTGCGAGAACGCGGAACAGCGACTTGCCCCATTCGAGCTGGCCACCGACACGTTCGATGTTGCGGAAGCGGCGAATTAGAGCGCCGATTGCCGCCTGCGCCTCGAGGCGGGCGAGGTGAGCACCCAGGCAGAAGTGCACCCCGCCGCCGAAGGCGAGGTTGTCGGCGTCGGCGCGGGTGATGTCGAAGCGGTCGGGATCGACGAAGTGCCCCGGGTCGCGGTTGGCTGCCGCGAGCATGCACATCACCGGGCGGTCGGCAGGAATGACCCGATCGCCGAAGTGGGTGTCCTCGCGGGTGATGCGGATGGTCAGCACGATCGGTCCGTCGTATCGCAGGCACTCCTCGACCGCACTCGCGATCAGATCCGGCGACTGCTGCAGCCGGCGCAACTGGTCGGGATGGTCGAGCAAGGCGAGCACGCCGTTGCCGATCAGGCCGATGGTAGTCTCGAAACCGGCGATCAGCAGACCGATCGACTGCGCCAGCAGCTCGGTCGGCGTCAGCCGATCCCCTGCCTCCTCGGCTCGGATCAAGTCGCTCAGTATGTCCTCACCGAGATGCCGGCGGCGGTCAGCGATCAGCTCGTTGAAGTAATTTGCCAAGGAGCCGACGGCGTTCAGTCCCCTTTCGAGCACCTCTTGCGGCAGCAAGCTGGCGGCAAGCAAATGCGTCGCTGCGGCAGTCCATTCGGTGAATTGGTCCCGATCGGCTAGCGGTACACCCATCATCTCGCAGATCATCGTCGACGGCACGGGCAGCGCCAGGTCGGCGATGATGTCCATCTCACCCCGTTCCTGGGCCTGGTCGAGCAGTTGCTCGACCAATACCTCGATCCGACTGCGCAGCCGCTCGATGGCGCGCGGGCGGAAAGCCTGGCTCATCAGCTTGCGCAGGCGGGTGTGGTCGGGAGGATCCTGGCGCAGCAGGAACTCCCCCGGCCCACCGGTGATGGCGATCCCGCCGAATACCGAGCCGTCGGCCATCCGCACCCCGGACGGAACCTCCTTGAGCATGCGGATGACGTCGTCGTAGCGGGTCAGACGGTACAGGCCGATCGGAGTCTCATTGACGGGATCATTTTCCCGCAGCCGCTTGAGCAGCGGGTAGGGGTCGGTGCGGAAGGCCGGGTCGAGCGGATTCGCCCCGAGCCATGGATCGTTACGCCACTCTTCGTCGCGCGCGATGGTTGCCGGCATCATGCCCTCCTCGGTGACGGTTGGGCTACTCCGCCGCCCGCGCTCGGGCAAGCGTGTCGCCGGACCGACAATTCGCCCGAATTTCTGTGGACTTTTGGTTACACGGTATCTTATGAGTGGCGACTAAATATTTCTTCAGGAGCCTTATACATGCGACGACCGGCCTCGGCGCCCGGCCTCCTCCGCATCGGTGCCCCGGCAATGTTGGTCGTTGCTGCGGCTCTGATGCTCGTCTCGAATCAACCCCGCAGTGAGGCGGGCGTCCTGTCGCTGTGCGGCAATGGCGAGGTCGACGCAGGCGAAGTCTGCGATGACGGCAATCGCTTCGATGGCGACTGCTGCTCTTCCCAATGCCGGGAAGAGGAGAGCCGTTACGGCGAACAGCGGACGATCCAGTGCATCGGCTCCACCGGTCGCAACGTCTGCGAGGATGCTGTCGATAACGACGGCGACGGACGCATCGACGGCAACGATTCCGAGTGCTCGACTTTTCACCGCTTTCACCGCTTCGCCTTCCTCGGCACCATCCCGAAGTGGAGCGTCCGCTGCGGCAGCGCCTCGCTGATCTCGCAGGCGCCAGTCGACCATGTCACGGACGACGGATTTCCCATCGACGGGACCTGCGGCTCCGACAACACCTGCGAATGTCCGACCCTGCATGGTCATCCCGATGTCGTCCGCCCCGACTGCCAGGGCGCCGGACGGCCATGTAGCAGTGACGCCGACTGCGCTGTGCGCACCTACCCGAGCGGCCTCAACGGCGGCGCGCTGTGCGGCCCATTCGTTTGGGTTCGCAAAGAATGCGTCGTCACCGGGCCGGTGATGGCGATCGACAAGCTCAAGATCGGCCGCGGCTTCAGCCGCAATCGTACCCTGGTCGACATGTTCTCTTTCATGGGCGGCCCCAACCTCGACGCCGACTTCGACGGTGAAGCGCCCTGGGTCGGTCCCGGCATGTGCATGCCGTCCGGCTCACACTCCTGCTACAGCGATCGCGACTGCGCCGAACCCGACCTCTGCGAAGGGCGGGTGCAGATGACCGACCCGAACAATCCCTTCGTTGATCTCAGCGGCGATGCCGAGCTCTACCGCGAGTGCCAGCAACTCGTCGCGCACGGCCTCGCCGACCATGTTGCGTCCTTGTCGAAGCTGCGTGCGCGCGGTGACGTCGAGCAGGTTTCCACCGCCGGCCGCGACGGCCGCTCCGTACGGCTCAAAGGAGCAGGACTGAAGTCCACCTTCACCTTCGGCCCCGGAACCTCCGTCGTCGAGCTCTCCGAGCTGGTGCTGACCAGCGGTGCGGAGCTGGTGCTCAAAGGTGAGGAGGATACCATCGCGGTGATCCGCATCGCCGGCGTCTTCGGCATCGGCACCGATTCCGGACTTCGCCTCGCCCCCAACGGCACCGGGCCGGGCACGCTGACCCCGGACCGCGTGCTGATCATGCTCGATGGCAAAAAGGGCACCGCCGTCATGGGCAAGCGCTCGACCGCCTACGGCACCATCGTCTACCCGGACCGGCTGCAGCTGAAGACCGGCGCCGAGGTGACCTTTCAAGGCGCGATGCTCGGGCACCGGGTCAAGTATCGCGGCCATTCCGACATCCACCACGTCCCGTTCCAGGCGCTCCTGCCGACGGATCTGGTGCTCGACTTTACCGCTTCGCCTGATCCGGTAGGTAAGGGCTTGGCCCTGTCCTTCAATTACACCATCGAGAATCAGGGTCCGTCCGCGGCGCCTGGCGTCGTGCTGACGGCTGCGTTGCCGCTGCAGACCGCCTTCCTGCCGCCCCTGACCGGCCTCAGCCCGTGCACCGCAGACGACGGTACGATCCGCTGTCATTTGGGGACGATCGAGGCGGGCAGCAGCCTGACCGGCTCCTTCCGAGTGATGGTCGATACCGAAGCGGAAGGCTCGATCCTCGGTAGCGCCAGCGTCGCTGCCAATGTCGAGGAGATCTCTCCCGGCGACAACAGCGCGACGACCTCGAACCTGGTCTACGTCGCTCCGCCGACCGAGACTCCGACGCTGACGCCGACGGTCACCCATACTCCGACGATCACGCCGACGCCGACGCTGACCTCGACACCGACGTCTACACCGACGAACACGCCGACGCTGACGCCGACGCTGACCCGCACCCGAACGCCGACGATCACTCCCAGCCCGACGCTGTCGTCGACGCCGACGGTCACTCTGACGCCGACGATCACGCTCACTCCGACACTGACCTTGACGCCGACGCTGACGCCGACGATCACTGAGACGCCGACGGTGACGCTGACCCCGACGATCACCCTGACGCCGACGATCACCGAGACGCCTACGGTGTCCGCGACGCCGACGCTCTCGGCTACACCGACGTTGACCTTCACTCCGACTCTGACGTTCACGCCGACCTTGACGCCGACGCTGACGCCAACCCTGACGCCGACGTTGACCCCAACCT
>DASPMH010000912.1:0-6438 GCA_035627175.1 Terriglobales bacterium
GGCTGGTGGCACAACCGATTCTTCGCCGATTTCGCGGCGCGGCGGCGCCTGCTGCAATGGGGCAATCGCTGGCGGGTGATGCCGCTGGTGGCACGCTTGTTCGAGCGCGACGTCACCCGCAACCTGCGCGAGCAGGTCGACATCTACACCTGCCGCACTCCCGATTATCTACTGAGCAGCGCCATCGATTACCGCCCCGGCTACGGCGGCGACCAGCAACACATCTGGCAGGCGACGCTCGGACCCGATGCGGTGTGCTTCACCACTCATCCGGCGCAGCGCGACGGACCGAGTCCCAACTACTGGACGGGCTCCGGCAGCTTGCCGCGGGTGGCGCAAATCGAGAACGTCGTCATCGCGGTGTATCGCATCTCGACCGCACCCGGCCTGTATCTCACCCACAGCCTGCATTTCACCCATGCGTGGTTGCCACGCGAACAGTTCGATGAAGTGCACGAGCAAGCCGGATGGATGTTCGCCCGGCGTGGCGACGGCTATCTCGCGCTACGCTCGCAGCAGCCGCATCGCTGGCAAGACGCGGGGGAGGATCGCGATCGAGAAGTCCTCGCCGACGGCGTCGATAACATCTGGATCTGCGAGCTCGGTCGTCGAGCCGTCGATGGCCCGTTCGCAGAGTTTGTCGATCGCATCGCCGCGGCGCCGCTGCAATGGCAACGCCATCGCGTCGCCTACGAATCGCCCTCGCAGGGGTTGCTCGAGTGGGGCTGGCGCGGTCCGCTGCGACAGCGGGGCGAGGTGCGCCAGCTGGGGGCGGCGATGCGCTACGACAATCCGTACGTGCAGGCCCCCTTCCCCTGCGACCAAATCAGCATCCAAACCGCCACCGACCGCCTCGATCTCACCTGGAACTGATGCAGCTGCGAGCGGCGGTGTAGCTGCGCTCGGCCGAGCGCGGCGGCGCGGCTCATTCTGCCGCCGTCCTCCACCTGATTGATTGACTAAGTCTGCGCGGCGGCGAATCCTCGGTAGCCTCATGCGCACTCGCTCCGATGTTTGCGTCCAGGCTCGGGCGGTGCGGAAAGTCTTCGGCTCGATAGTGGCGCTCGCGGGGTTGGATCTCGAGGTGCGGCGAGGCGAAACCTTGGCGCTGCTCGGCCCGAACGGTGCCGGCAAAACCACCCTGATGCACCTGCTCGCCGGCATCACCCGGCCCGACAGCGGCACGATCGCCGTCGGCGGCGACGATCCGACCCGCGCCAGGGTGCGGCGTGGCATCGGCATCGCGCCGCAAGGGCTCGCCATCTATCCCCGGCTGACCGCGGCGGAGAACCTGCGATTCTTCGGACAACTGTATGGCCTGCGCGGCGCCACCCTGGCAGCCGCGGTGCGGCAGGGGCTGGTGCTAGCCGATCTCGAGAACCGCGCCAGCGACCGCGCCGGCACTTTCTCCGGCGGCATGAAGCGACGCCTCAACCTCGCTTGCGCCCTGATCCATCAGCCCCGGTTGCTGCTGCTCGACGAACCGACTGCCGGCGTCGATCCCCAATCGCGCCACCATCTCTTCCGCGCCATCGCCAGCTTGCAGAGCGCCGGGCTGACACTGATCTATTCGACCCATCTGATGGAGGAGGCCGAACAGCTCTGCGAACGAGTGGCGATCATCGACCACGGCGCGGTCGTCGCCGTCGGCTCGACCGCAGAAGTTCTGCAGCACCACCAATCTCCGGATCTGCAGTCGCTGTTTCTCAGTCTGACCGGTAGCGAGTTGAGAGACTGATGCGCGCCGCGCTGGTGATCGCGTGCAAGGATCTGCGCTTGCTGCTGCGCGACCGCGCCGCGTTGTTCTGGGTCGTCGGCTTTCCACTGGTGTTCGCGTTATTCTTCGGCTCCGTGATGAAGGCCGACAGCGAGTCCGACACCGCCGCCATCGCGGTGATCGTCGTCGACGCGCCCACCGACTCGGCGCAGCGCGCCGCCGACACCGAGGCTTTGGCCAAATTCCTCGAACAAGCCGGCTTGCAGGTCAGCCGCGCCGCCGCCGCGACGGCCCATCAGGCGGTACGCCGCGGCGACAGTATCGGCTTTGTCGAGGCCGGCGAGGACGGTGTCGTTGCGCTCGGCATCGACCCGTCGCGCCGCAGCGAGGCGGCGTTGCTGCAAGCGCTGCTGCGCTCGGCCAGTTCCGCGGCGCCCCCAAGCACCGTACGCGTCACCAACGTCGCCCGCAGCGGTGTCGCTCGTTCGGGTTACGAGGTGGTATTTCCGGCGATGGTGTTGTGGGGGCTGCTCGGCTGCGCCGCCGCCTTCGCCATCTCGATGGTCGGCGAGCGCAGCACCGGCTCGTTTCTGCGACTGCGCGCGGCGCCGCTCACCCGCATCGCCATCTTGGCCGGCAAAGCCTTAGCTTGCGCCGCTGCGTGCGCGGCGACCGCCTCGTTGTTGAGCCTGGTCGGCTGGCTGGCGCTCGATGTGCAGATAGCTGCCGCCGGCCGCTTCGTCGCCGTGGTCGGCGCGATCGTCGTCTGCTTCAGTGGGCTGACCATGATGTTGAGTGTGCTCGGCACCACCGAGCAGTCGGTCGCCGGTGCGGGATGGGCGACTTTGATTCTGATGGCGATGCTCGGCGGTGCGATGGTGCCGCTGGCGCTGTTCCCCGATTGGCTGCTCGCGGCGAGCAACTTCAGCCCGGTGCGCTGGGGCATTCTTGCCCTCGAGGGCGCGACCTGGCGTGATTTCGACTGGAGCGAGCTGGTTCAGCCGCTGGCAATTCTCTCCGGCGTCGGCGTGGTCACTTTTCTCGCCGGTGTCGGAGTGCTGGCGGCGCAGCGCGAGGTCTGATGCCGGCCGCCGATTTCGATATGGCCCTCGTCGGCGCCGGGCTGCAAAACGGCTTGATCGCGCTGGGCACGCTGCACCGCGACCCAAGCTGCCGCATCGCGATGATCGATGCCGGCAGCAGTATCGGCGGCAATCACACCTGGTGCGCCCATCCACAGGACGTTCCTGCGGCAGCAAAGCCATGGGTAGAGCCGCTGTTTGCGCACCGCTGGCCGTCGTACCAGGTGCGCTTCCCCGACTTCCAGCGCACCGTCGACAGCGAATACGCCGCCATCACCTCGACCCGGTTCGCGGCGCAAGTCGAAGCAGCGTTGCAGCGCAGCCCGCAATCGATGCTGCTACTGCGACAGAAGGTGACACAGCTCGAGCCACATGCGGTCACACTCGAGGACGGCAGACGACTTACGGCGGCGCTGGTCGTCGATGCACGCGGGCCGCACGTTGCCGAGGCAGAGCGACAGGCGGGCTTCCAGAAGTTCGTTGGTCTGGAGCTCGAGCTCGAGCAGCCACATCGCCTGGTCGCACCGATTCTGATGGACGCCGAAGTCGAGCAGCGCGACGGCTACCGCTTCTTCTACACCCTGCCGTTCGGACCGCAGTCGCTGTTGATCGAGGACACTTCCTTCGCCTGCGATTCTCGTCTCGACTACGAGCGAGCTCGGCGCGAGGTTCTCGCGTACGCGGCACGGTTCGGCACGGTGCGGCGGGTCGCTCGCGAGGAGGACGGAGTTCTGCCGATGCCATGGTCGGCACCGGCGTGCGCCCCCCACTCTTCACCGCTGATCGGCGGATACCGCGGCGGCTGGTTTCACCCGGCGACCGGCTACTCGTTTCCACCGGCGGTGCGCCTGGCGCTGCACATCGCGGAGCGCCACCCAGACGAGGTTTTCGACATCGCCTTGCAAGCGCTGTATCGCCGCCACCGCAGGCAAGTAGACTACGCCCAGCGACTCAATCGCTTGCTGTTCGGCTGCTTTGCACCGCAGGATTACTGGAACGTGTTCGCGCGCTTCTACAGAATGCCCGCCCCGGTCATCCGCCGCTTCTACAATCTGGCGATGACCGCCGGCGATCGCACTCGCCTGTTGGTTGGCCGGCCGCCACGCGGCTTTTCTTTCGTCAAAGCGCTCAGCCTTGCGAGGATGTGATGAGCACCAGCCCGCCCGCTCCCTTCGATCGCCGCGCTCCGCTGGTTCGACTGCTGGAAGACTCCTTCGCCTCCGACGATGCCGAGCCAACCTGTAGCGGCGAGGTGCCGGCGGCGCTGTGGGACCGTGCGCTGCTCGATCCGCTGCGCGAATTTCTCGGCCGCCCGAGCAAGGAATTTCGTGCTCAGCTCGTCGGGCTTGCCTTTCATGCCGGCGGCGGCACGACCCACCCGCCGCCCGAGCTACCCTTGTTGATCGAAAGTTTGCACGCCGGCTCGCTGATCATCGACGACATCGAAGACGATTCCGATCTGCGCCGCGGCGCCGCGGCGCTGCACCGGCGCCACGGCGTGCCGGTCGCCCTCAACGCCGGCAACTGGCTCTACTTCTGGGCGCAGGTGAGACTGTCGCGTTTGCCGCTCGACGATGCGACCAGGCTGATTGCGTACGAGCGCTTGTCCTCCTGCCTGCTGCGCTGCCACGAAGGCCAGGCGCTCGACCTGACCGTCCGGGTGACCGACCTGGAACAGGCGCAGGTGCCCTCGGTCGTCTTCGCCATCACCCGCCTCAAGACGGGCAGCTTGATGGCGCTCGCCACGGCGCTCGGTGCGCTGGCGGCCGGGGCACGCGGCCAGCGCTTGGAAGCGATCGCCTCGTTCGGCCGTGCTGCCGGCGTCGGGCTGCAGATGCTCGATGACCTCAGCGGCATCGTCAACCCGAAGCGGCGCGACAAGGCTCACGAGGATCTGCTCCACGCGCGGGCGACCTGGGTGTGGGCGTGGCTCGCAACCGATCTACCGGCGGATCGCTATCACGCCCTGCGCGACGAGCTCGAGGCGAGCGACCCCGCCGCGATGCCACGCTTGATCGGGCACATCGCCGAGGCCCTCAGCGACAGTGGCCAACGCCGCGCCCGCGAGCAGCTCTCGACGGCATTGATGCAATTGCGCCAAGCCGTTGGCGACGGACCGTGGTCGATCGAGCTCGGCCGCGAGATCGAGCGCCTGCAGGATCGCTATGTCACGGGCTGATCTGCGCGCCGCGGTGATCGGCAGCGGCTTCGGCGGGCTCGCCGTCGCCATCCGCCTGCAAACCGCCGGCATCCGCACCACGGTATTCGAGCGCGCCGACCAGCCCGGCGGCCGCGCCTACGTCTACCGCGACAAGGGCTTCGTCTTCGACGCCGGCCCGACCGTGATCACCGCGCCGGAGTGTCTCGCGGAGCTGTTTCGCGATGCCGGCCGGCGCATCGAAGACTACGTCGAGCTGCTGCCGGTCTCGCCCTTCTATCGGCTGTTCTGGTCGGACGGGGAGAGCTTCGATTACAGCGGCGAAAGCGCCCAGATGATCGAGCAGATCCGCCGTCTCAATCCGGCCGACGTCGAGGGCTACCGTCGCTTTGTCGAATACTCGCGCCAGGTCTTCGAGACCGGTTATCTCGGCTTGGCGGCGACGCCCTTCTTGCGCTTCGCCGACATGGTCCGCGTGGCGCCCCAGCTGGCGCGGCTGCGCGCCGACCGTTCGGTGTACGCCACCGTCAGTAAGTTCGTTAAGGACGAGCACCTCCGCCAGGCGCTGTCGTTCCATACCCTGCTCGTCGGCGGCAATCCCTACGACACCAGCTCGATCTACACTCTGATCCATTACCTCGAGCGCTACTGGGGCGTATGGTTTCCCCGCGGCGGTACCGGAGCGCTGGTTGCCGCCTTGACCAAGCTCTTGCGCGAGCTCGGCGGTGAGCTGCGACTCAATGCGGGAGTCGAGCACATCGAGGTGCGCCCGACGACGACGCGGCGGCATCGGGTCAGCACCGCACAAGGCAGAGAGGAGTTCGACCTGGTCGTCTCCAACGCGGACGTCCATCATACCTACGCGACGGTCTTTCACGGACAGCCGGCGGCGGCGGCAATGGCGCGCCGGCTCGAACGGCTGAAGTGGTCGATGTCGCTGTTCGTGCTGTACTTCGGCACCGATCGGCTCTACCGCGATCGCGTCGCCCACCACAGCGTCCTCTTCGGACCGCGCTACAAAGGTTTGCTCGACGACATCTTCAAGGGCCGCAAGCTGCCGGACGACTTCAGCCTCTATCTACACGCGCCCACCGTCAGCGATGCGTCGCTGGCGCCGCCGGGCTGCGATTCCTTCTACGTACTCTCGCCGGTGCCGCATCTCGGCAACGCCGCGCTCGACTGGGATACGATCGCACCGGCCTACGCCGATCGCATCTTGGCGGCTTTGGAGCCGTGGCTGCCCGATCTGCGCCGGCACGTGGTGACGCGGCGCTGGCGCACGCCGCTGACCTTCCGCGACGAGCTGAGCTCCTACCATGGCTCCGCCTTCGGCTGTGCGCCGACGCTGACGCAGAGCGCGTGGTTTCGCCCGCACAACCGTGACGCCGACATTCCCGGCCTGTACATCGTCGGCGCCAGCACCCATCCGGGCGCGGGAGTGCCGGGTGTGGTCAGCTCGGCGAAAGCGACGGCGAGCGTGG
>DASPMH010000913.1:0-4114 GCA_035627175.1 Terriglobales bacterium
GCGGCTGGAGATGCTGCTCGCCAGAGCGCGCGATCACGCCTCGGCAGCAGCGACCGAAGGAGATCCGGTGACCGCGGCGCGCTGGTTGCGGCGCGCCGAGATCCTCAGCGAAGCGAGCGTCACCCTGCAGCGAACCGCCCCCAACCGCCAGCTCCTCTTGGACAGCTTGATGCTGCGGCTGGCGAAGGCCTGAGGACCGCACAGCTTTACGACTCTGCGCGAGCGGGTTAGCGTCTCGGGTGATGGCGAGGCAGAGCACACCGGATCGCGCTGACGAGGCCATGGATGTCTCGCCGCTGCGGCGATCGATCGCATCGTTGGAACGCGCGTTGGCGCAGGAGAAAGACGAGTTCGTACGCGATTCGGTCATCCAACGCTTCGAGTACACCTACGAGATCAGTTGGAAGCTGCTCAAGCGTCATCTGACACTCGACGAAGGCGCTGAAAACATCGAACCCCTCAGCCGGAAGGAGTTGTTTCGAGTCGCCGCCGAAAAGGGCCTGTTGGATGACGTAACCCGGTGGTTCGGTTATCACCGCGCCCGCAACGAAACATCGCACGCTTACGACGAAGCGCGCGCCGAAGAGGTGTACGAGGCTGCCAAACAGTTTGTCGCGGATGCGCGCGAGCTCTTGACCGCTTTGGAGCGCAGGCGTGGCTGACTTGACCACAGAGGAGCTCGCCGTGGTCCGCGACATTCTCCGGCGGCATCTCGGTCAGGCGCGCGTATGGGTTTTTGGCTCGCGCGCTCGCGGCGATGCACGGCCGACTTCCGACCTCGATCTCGCTATCATCAGCGAGCGCCCGCTGCCGTTCGCCAAGCTCGGCGAGCTCGAGGAGGATTTCGCCGAATCGGATCTGCCCTTCCGCGTCGACATCGTCGATTGGGCCAGCACCAGCACAGCCTTCCGCAGCCGTATCGAAGCTTGTTACGAAGACATTCTCACCTAGAGAGCGGTAACTACGCGGCCTCCGGCAGGATGCTCTCGCCGAGCACCCCGAGCCGCTTCAGGGAGACCCCACCGAAGCGAGCCGCACGGCTCACTGAGCTGCGCCTTAAGCAGGGTGTAGATTTCGCCGCACTTGGCGCGCACGGGTCGATCCGGCTCGTGATGTGGGCCGCCGATAAAGCGTCTGCTTGTAGATCGAGGAGAAGAACCCGGCGACGTCGAGCTTGATCGCCCACGCAGGCCGCCGGCCATTCGCGGTCGCCCGGCGCAAGAAGGTCATTAGCCGATCGCTGGCGGCCAGCGTTCCCTTGCCTTTGCGGCAAGCGAAAGAATCTTCGATGAACTTCGGCTCGAAGACACGCTCCTGATACGAGCGGCGCAGCCGCGTCAAGGATGACACGCAGGCTGACGGCGTGAGCTCGGAATGTCACCACGAAGGCGCGAAGAGCACGAAGGGTTGGCTCCTCGAAGGTTGGGAAAGGGGGCGCACACTCTCAGCCGGCGACTTCGTTCGGCCCGACAGGACCCGTGCCTGGTTGATCCCTTGGCGCCGCTGCTCCAAGATGGCCCGCTGATGTACGTCACCACCGCCCTGCCCTACGTCAACGCCGATCCCCACATCGGACACCTCTATGAGATGGTCGTCTGCGACACACTGGCGCGCTATTGGCGCTTGCGCCAACCGACCTTCTTCCTGACCGGCACCGACGAGCACGGCGACAAGATCATGCGCGCCGCGGCCGACGCGGGTACGGCCCCACGTGAGCTGGTGGACCGGATCGCCGGCAGCTTTCGCAGCACCTGGGACGATTGCGGCATCTCCTACGATCACTTCGTCCGCACCACCGACGACAGCCATGTCCGCTGGGTGCGCGACGTATTGCAGCGCGTCTACGACAAGGGCGACATCTACTTCGCTCGCTACGGCGGCCTCTACTGCACCGGCTGCGAGCGCTACTACACCGAGCGCGAAGCGGTGAACGGTCAATGCCCTGACCATCAGCGCCCGCTCGAGGTGATCGAAGAGGAGAACTACTTCTTCCGCATGTCGAAGTACCAGGAGCCGTGGCTGCGCTACCTGGAACAAAACCCCGAGACGATCGTCCCCGAGGGGTATCGCAACGAGGTGCTGTCTCTCCTTCGCGGCGACGCGCTCGGCGATCTCTGCATCTCGCGGCCGAAATCGCGTCTAACCTGGGGCATCGAGCTGCCTTTCGATCCCAACTTCGTCACCTACGTCTGGTTCGACGCGCTGTTCAGCTACGTCAGCGGCCTCAAGGCGCACGGCGCAGCGACCTTCGAAACATTCTGGCCGCAAGCGCACCACATCATCGGCAAAGACATCGTCAAGCCGCACGGCGTCTTCTGGCCGACGATGCTGCTCGCCGCCGAGCTGCCGCTCTATCGCCAGCTGCACGTCCATGGCTACTGGACCCGCGGCGAGAGCAAGATGTCGAAGAGCCTCGGCAATGTCGTCCGCCCGCTCGAGGTCAAGGAACGCTACGGCATCGAGCCGTTTCGCTACTTCTTGTTGCGCGAGATGGCCTACGGACAAGACGCGATGTTCACCGAAGACTCACTGGTGACGCGCATCAACGCCGAGCTGGCGAACAACCTCGGCAATCTCGTCAGCCGCACCTTGTCGATGCAGCAACGCTACTTCGAAGGCGAGGTTCAGCCCCTCGGCCAAGCGACGCCGGATGACGAGGAGTTGATCCGCGCTTTTCAGGAGGCTTGGCGGATCGTCCCCGAGCAGACCGAGAGGCTCGCCTTCCACCGTGCTCTCGAGGCGTTGTGGAAGGCGATCGATCAGGCGAACAAGTACGTCACCGTCACCCAGCCCTTCAAGCTGGTCAAAGAGGATCGCGCCCGCGCCGGCGCGGTGCTGCATCACTTGTTGGAAGCGTTGCGCGCCACCGCTTGGCTGCTGAGTTGGTCCCTGCCCGAGACCAGCAGCCGCATCCTCGCGCTGCTGTCGCTCGCGCCACCGCAGGCATGGCAGCCGGAGCTCCGTTGGGGCGAGGCTTTCCCATCCGGCCACCGGGTCGAGGCGCCGATCTCGATGTTTCCGCGTATCGAGGTCGACAAGGCCTAGTGCGATGTCGACCGCCCCGGATCCAAGCGCCGCCGGCCTGATCGATTCGCATTGCCATCTCGACGAGCGCCGCTTCGCCGAAGATCGCGACCAGGTGATCGCGCGCGCCTTCGCTGCCGGCCTGGCAGGCATGATCACCGTCGGCGCGAGCGAGGGATTGCAGGCCAACTTCGAAGCGGTGGCGATCGCCAAGCAGTATCCCCACATCCGCGCCACCGTCGGCATTCACCCGCACGAAGCCTCGATCGTCACCGACGAGATTCTCGACAAGCTCGGGGTGCTGGCCCAGGACCCGATGGTCGTCGCCATCGGCGAGACTGGTCTCGACTATTACTACGATAACTCGCCGCGGCCGGTGCAGCAGGCGGTCTTTCGCCAGTTCATCGCCATGGCCCGCCAGCAGCACTTGCCGCTGTCGATTCATCTGCGTGACGCCTACGACGACGCCCTCGCGATCCTCGCCGAAGAGAGGGCCGGAGAGATCGGCGGGGTGATCCATTGCTTCAGCGGCAATCGGGGGCAGGGCCGCGCCTTTCTCGATTTGAACTTCGACCTGTCGTTCAGCGGAGTGATCACCTTCAAGAACGCCGATGAGCTGCGCGCGGTCGCCCGCGAGGTGCCGAGCGATCGCTACCTGGTCGAAACCGATGCGCCGTTTCTCGCCCCCGTGCCGCGGCGCGGCAAGCGCAACGAGCCGGCGTGGGTCGCCTTCACCGCGGCGGCGATCGCCGAGGTGCGCGGCACGGGGTTCGAGGAAGTGGCGCAGGAGACCAGCGCCAACACTCGCCGCCGGTTTCGTCTGGCATTCGAGTGACCGGTTTTCGCGGACGAGTCTTGGGACCATCGCTGGCCACCGTGCGCTCGGAGAGCGCACGCTACAGCGAGTTACTCGCAGAGCCTTTAGGCTGCCGCGCGCATGTCGTTGAGTAGGCGCAGCGCTTCGCGCAGCTGCTCGATGGTGCAGGGCTTGCGCACCATCGGCTGTGCCGGCAGCGTCTCGCGGAATCCGCGCGGGTCGAAACGCCACAAGCCGCCGGTGACGAAGATGACGCTCTTGGCCGCCTCCGGC